>JAJZOK010000107.1 GCA_021811525.1 Thermoplasmata archaeon
ATTTTCAACATACTCAAACGAGACTTTCATGCCCTCAAAGATTGTAAAATTGTATTTAGAGTTTGGGAGGTCCCAAACCGGCTTAAAAATAGTTTACTCTTCAGGGACCTTTCTAAGTGCACTGCCAATAGCTTTAAGCGCGTAAAGGGCAGCTGTCAGACCCGCTGAAATATCGGGATCCTTGACCATGGCGTACAACCTGAGTAAGGATGTAGCCTCCGGATTCTTTGCACCACTGACCATTCCATCCCAAAGTTCATCGCTGTTAAACAGTATGGCTTTTATTGCATCAGATGCTTTTTCGCTGGAAAGAGAGTGTGAAAGTGCTGAAACAACATTCATGGTCTTTACAAACCCATAGAGGAAATCCCGGGAAGTGAGGAAGTTCGAAAGAAACTCAATGTCGCTTGGCAGGAATTCCGATGACAGGTTTTCCAGTGCTGAGATTAGACCTGAGTCCTTCACTTTGCCAAAGAGGTTGAGAAGAGCCTCAAAGGAATCCCTGTTCTCAATGAGCCCCTCGATAAGGGGTTCAAGGTCATCCTGGTCATTTCCTGAACTTAACTTCTTTTTTCCTTCTGTTTTCTCTACCATAGTTTACACCATCCCTCTTACAATTGTGGAGAAGTACGTGTCATTGGACGTCCACCTGAGCATGAAATCGCCCTTGTTCTCGGTTATAGCCTTAATTCTGGTTTCAGCGGTTCCAAGATATGTGAAAGCCCTGTCCTTTCCTGTGATGTTGATCTGAGGAGCGACTGACGTGTATTGGTCGTCTGAAAGACCGCCAACGGCATCTGCGATAATCCTCGATGCAACAAAAGAAGCCTCGAGATACCCTGAAGTAGCAAGTTTGCTCTCAAAGAGATTGTTTGAGTCTCCAACAGCATAGGCTGTTCCATTGCCTTTCACAGTAAGTGTCTTGGGATCTACTTCTATATATCCCGTGTCCCCTGCAAGTCCGGACTGAGTCATGGCTTGCTGTCCCTTATGCGGTGGGACAAGAACAAGCAGATTGTACTTGAACTTGGATTCATCAGCTGCATTTACTTCCTTGTTCTTCTGGTTCACTGAGGCGACAGTCACATTGGGGTGGAATTCAATCTTCTTTTCCTGAAGTTTATCCCTGATAAATCCTGTAAGGTTTGAATCGGTCCCTATATTTTCCGATGGTGCAAGATATGTAATCTCCGTCTTCTCTCTCAGCCCCTTTGCTGTCAGGAACGAATCAAGGAGAAATGCAAACTCATAAAGTGCCTGAGGGTACTGGATTGTTGTACCTGTACTGCCAATGACAACATTTCCTCCCTGAAATCCCTTGAGGGTTTCCCTTAGCTCAAGGGCCTTCTGAAGATCGTAAAAATGCTTTGCTTCCCCACTGTATCCGGGAATTTCCTCTGGCGCATACCTGTTACCAGTGGCAATTACGAGGTAATCAGCCATATAGCTCTTCCCTGACTTCAGGAATACAATGTGTTCTTCCGAATTTACCCTGATAACTTCATCATGGATATACTGGATCCCGCCATTTAGAAGAAACTCAACTGGCTTGACGCTTTTTCTGTAATTCTTATAGCCAAATGGAATGAATAGGCCATCAGGCTTGTAAAAATGCCTTGTAGTATTGCCTACCACCAATATTTCAAGTTCCTTTTCTGTTGCGTGGAATCTCAGTTTGTTGGCTGCTACAAGCCCTGATGGGCCGTCGCCAATCACTATAACTCTTTTAGCAACTACCATATTAATCACTCTTTCAAATATCCGTGAATATGTTTCCATAGCCTGAAATCCAGGATCCAAATTGGTTTCCCGATGTGCGATAACTGGTTGGCGACCCTGCTGCGGTCACAATCTCATGGTTGTAATTCAGGCTAATCCGCACTGCAAATCATCGTTACTTGTTATTAGAATTTTTTTGTTAACCTTTGAATTAATACGGGCTGGCAAGTCTCCTGAAAATGAAAATCATATTGCAACCCATTATCCAAATGGAAAGAATAAATAGTTATCTAACATAAACCTCCATGGACTCCCAGCTAAGGGTTCTCAGCAAGGAAAAGAACACAATAACCCTTGAGATGCTCAATTACGACAACACAATTCTCAGGCCACTAATAGATGAAATTCTGAAAGATGAGCAGGTAGAAGAGACAAGATACTACATAAAGCACCCGATTATTGACAATCCGGAAATATTTGTAAAGGTAAAGACCGGCAAGCCCCAGGCTGCTGTCAAGAGATCTATCAAGAGGCTCAGCAAGGTGTATGAAAACCTTGATGCGGATCTCACAAAAGAGCAGAAAAGACTTGCGGAATCAAGCTAGTTAAATGGCAGGCACTTTTCTGGTGGAATTGCTCCAGGATATTCCTGAAGCACCCCAGTATGAACTCCAGTCTCTGAGCGAGACCGGTAATTTTGAAATTCTGAATAACTCTGGAGACTTTTTCCTTATCCACGGAGACTGGGGTAACCTCAAAAATGCAGCATATGTCAGGCGAGTTGTAAATGTCCTGTCCAGCGCCCCACAACTGGAAGGATTGGCGGCGCGTACCGTTCTCCCCGATGGTAAATTCTTTGTTCGATTCCAGGACAGCTCTGATTGCCATAATTCAGGCATAGAACCAAGCATTGGCGATATGCTGGGAGGGAAGGGCAGGGTATCATTCAGGAACCCAGATTTTGTGGTCAGGGTATACCATCTCGATAGGTGGTATGCTGGATTGGAGATATTCTCCGGAATAGGAAAGGAACTTCACGCGAGGAGAGCCCCAATGAGGCCGTTTTTCTCCCCTATATCAATAGATCCAAGGCATGCAAGATTTATGGTAAATATTACAGGCACAAAAGACGGAGAAACCATCCTGGACCCATTCTGCGGGACTGGAGGGATTCTACTTGAAGCTGGGCTGATGGGCAGGAGAGTAATGGGTAACGACTGGTCTCTCCAAATGGCAACTGGTGCAAAACTGAACCTCAAGTATTTTGGCGTGAGGGATTACCAAATAGGCAACGATGATTTTCTTAAAATGGATATCCGCGAACCCGTTGCTGCCATAGCAACCGACTTCCCTTATGGAAAGAATTCCCGCTTATCACAAAAGAATCTGGAACAGCTTTATGGTGACAGCTTTAAAAAATTCCATGCAATATTGACAGAAGGCAGAAGGGCGGTCGTAGTTGTTTCAGAAAGAAAACTACTTGATCTTGCGACAGATTATTTCCATATTGAGAAAGTCTTCCAGTTCCGGGTTCATCGTTCTTTAACAAGGTATTTCGCTGTGCTCAAGAGAAAGTAACACTTTGGTTACCTGCTGTATTTATATAGAAGAACAAATTTACTTGTGCAATGTCTGCCCAATCTTCGAAGAACAGCAAACTCAGGAATCCGCTGGCCGATGAAGCAGTCGCAAGCAGGGATAGAGCTCTGACTAGAGACCACTTGCGCCTGGTAAGGCTTGACAGGGAACTTACTGAAGCCAATGCACAGCTTGCACAGTACAAGGAACTATACCTGAGGCAGAGGGCAGAAATGGAGAACTATTCCAGGGCGGTGGAGAGAGAAAAAACTCTCATATCAAAGAATGCCAGCAGGAATGTGATAAAAGATCTGCTGCCACTTCTGGATTCTTTTGATTCTGCAATAAGAGCATCAAGGGGAGATGGAAACATCATCGCAATGCACACCCAGCTCATGAAAATCCTTTCTGCATATGGATTTAGTTCCATGGATGCAAAGGGCAAAAAATTTGATCCTTATCAGCATGAGGTCATTGCAGTGAACCAGTCAAATGAAGATGGAATAGTTCTTGAAGAAGTTCAGAAAGGCTATAAGTTGAATGAAGAAATTATCAGAACATCAAAAGTCATAGTTGGAAAAAAAGGTGAATAAGAATGTCAAAGATCATTGGTATTGATTTGGGAACAAGTAACTCGGCTGCAGCAGTTGTCATTTCGGGGAAACCAACAGTAATCCCAAGTGCAGAAGGCGTTTCTATAGGGGGAAAGGCATTTCCAAGCTACGTCGCCTTCACAAAGGAAGGGGATCTCCTGGTGGGTGAACCCGCAAAGAGACAGGCACTCCTCAATCCGGAAGGGACAATCTACGCTGCTAAGAGGAAGATGGGAACCGACCACAAGTTCAAGGTCAAGGACAAGGAATACACGCCTCAACAGATATCAGCATTCATACTCCAGAAGATAAAGAGAGATGCTGAGGCCTTCCTTGGTGAAGAAGTGAAGGAAGCTGTAATTACAGTGCCGGCTTACTTCGACGACAACCAGAGGCAGGCGACAAAAGATGCCGGGCTCATAGCTGGCCTAGAAGTAAAGAGAATTATAAACGAACCTACCGCAGCCTCCCTTGCATACGGGATTGACAAGCTCAACGAATCCCAGAAAATTCTGGTTTTCGACCTTGGGGGCGGAACCCTTGATGTGACAATAATGGACTTTGGCGAAGGAGTTTTTGAAGTTGTATCAACTTCCGGAGACACTCACCTTGGTGGAACAGACATGGATGAGTCAATAATCAAGTACCTCCTCGACGACTTCAAGAGCAAGGAGGGCGTGGACCTCTCAAAAGACAAGAATGCATACATCAGGCTCAAGGATGCGGCGGAAAAGGCAAAGATTGAACTCTCTTCAACAACAACCACTGAGATAAACCTGCCTTACATTACAGCAACCCAAGATGGGCCGAAGCACCTGCAGCTTACTATGAGCCGGTCTAAGCTTGAAGAACTCATTAACCCAATCGTTGAAAGATGCAAGGCCCCTGTAGAGAATGCACTCAAGGGAGGGAAGCTCTCTAAGGGAGACGTAACCAAGATTATACTCGTTGGAGGACCCACTAGAATACCATTGGTGAGGAAATTTGTCGAAGACTTCTTCGGAAGAAAAGTTGAAGGGGGCGTTGACCCAATGGAGTGTGTTGCCATCGGTGCTTCAATACAGGGCGCAGTTCTTGCCGGTGAAATTAAGGACATTGTGCTTCTTGATGTAACTCCGCTTACTCTGGGAATTGAAACATTAGGTGGAGTGGCGACCCCACTTATACAGGCAAATACTACAATTCCCACAAAGAAATCACAGATATTCACCACTGCCGGAGACATGCAGACAGCTGTGACAATACACGTAGTGCAGGGGGAGAGAGCCATGGCCGCTGATAACGTTTCGCTGGGGATGTTCAATCTTGTTGGAATTCCTCCTGCACCAAGGGGCATTCCTCAGATAGAGGTTACCTTTGATATCGATGCAAACGGGATCCTGAACGTATCAGCAACCGACAAGGGATCAGGAAAGAAGCAGAGCATTTCCATAACAGCATCAACGAAGCTGTCCCAGGAAGAGATAGACAAGATGAAAAAGCAGGCCGAGGAATTTGCAGAGCAGGACAAGAAGAAAAAGGAGGAAGTTGAAAAATTCAATGCTGCTGAGACACTTGCCTATACCGTTGAATCTACCCTGAACGATGCAGGGGACAAAGTGGATGAGGGTACGAAGAAAGAAGTGAAGGACAAGGTCAAGGAACTCAAGGAAGCAGTGACCGCCAAGGATCTGGCAAAAGTTGATGCTCTGACTGAAGAATTATCTAAGAAGATACAGGAAATCGGCGCAAAGATGTATCAGGGACAGCCTGGGGAGCAACAGACCTCCCAGGGTGAGCAACAGCAAGCCCAGGGTGACAAGCAGGACAATGAACAGACTGTGGACGCGGACTTCAAGGAAAATTAATCTGGCGGGGACCAGATAATAAATGGCCAAGGACTACTACGAGACTCTGGGGGTAGCAAGAAGTGCTACCCAGGACGAAATCAAAAAAGCATTCAGGGGTCTTGCAAGAAAATACCATCCAGATGCAAACCCGGACAATAAGGATGCAGCTGAAGCCAAATTCAAGGAAATTAGCGAAGCCTACGAAGTGCTCTCCGATGAAAGCAAGAGGAGAATGTACGATCAGACCGGGAGAGTCGATTTCGGTTCAGGAAGATCTGATTTCACATGGCAGGACTTCTCACATTTCAACGATTTCAGCGACCTCGGTGATGTCTTCAGGAATATTTTTGGCGGAAATTTCGGGTTCGGGGGCTCTTCTGATTTTGCATCAGGATTCGGAAGGCAGGAAGAAAACCTCGATCTCGTCACCAATCTCAGGGTAACACTGGAAGATACATACTATGGCTCCTCAAAAAATATAAAATACAGGCGCAATGAAATATGTACACATTGCAAAGGTACAGGTTCTGACGACGGGAAGCTCAACACATGTTCAGCCTGCAATGGAACTGGCCAGCAGCGGGTTGTTCAGGGACAGGGTTTCTTCAGGATGGTTTCCGTTACTGTGTGTAACACTTGCGGAGGCAGAGGGAAGATTCCAAGCAAGCCATGCACTACCTGTAGAGGCGCAGGATCAGTTCCGGTTACAGAAAACCTGGAAATCCAGATCCCGAAGGGCTCTCCGGATCATCTTAGGCTCAGGGTGAAAGGCAAGGGGCAGTCAAACATGGGAAGGACGGGGGACTTATTTGTAATCCTGAATATCCAGGAACCAAATGGTATGAGGAGGATGAATGATGATATTTACCTCCAGTCCGAGGTTAGTTTCCCGGAAGCTGCGCTTGGTGCAGAGAAGGAAATTTCACTCTTCAAAGAGAAACTGACACTCAAAATTCCTCCTGGAACTCAACCTGGTGAAATCTTAAGGATCAAGAATGCAGGGATTCCTCATGTAAATGGGCATGGCTCCGGAGACGTACTTATTGAGACTAAAGTAGTGGTCCCAAAACACCTCTCCCCTTCGCAAAAGGAGCTCATTGCAAAACTTGAAGAGGAAAGCGGCAAGAAGCACTCCTGGTTCAAATAAGGGGCTTTTTCCTCCTCATTGCTATTCTAATTGTCAAAATTTGGCAGGCAAAGTATGAATCAGGCTCATGAGACCGAAACTTATAAATTGGCTTAAACCAATATTTGCCCATGAAATTCCTTGTCGCCTTCGACAATTCTGATGGTGCAAAGAAAGCCCTCAAATTTGCTATGAAGTTTAAGGGCATATCAGATGAGTACATAATTTGCTACATTTCACCCTTGGTAATGGGCGCTGGGCCCAACTTTGATGCATACGTACCACCTTCCCTATATAAGAAGAGCGACGAAACATCAGATGTAGTACTGAATGCAGCCAAGGAGCTGATAGAAAAGGAGAATGTCAATGCCACTTTCTTGAAACTTGATGCCCCTGGTGAGCAGATAGCCCGGGCAATGGCAAATCAGGCAAAGGAACGGGGAGTTGATATTATAATAACGGGAACGAGGAAACTTTCGGGCTTCAGCAAGATGCTCCTTGGTTCGGTGAGTTCTGAAGTGGTAAAACTGAGCACTGTTCCTGTTCTAGTTGTTCCTCCGGAATAACTGGCAAGATTTTTATAAGGACTACGTATTTCTGGACACCTATGGGAAGCATAAGACCATCGAATATCAAGAGAATCGCAATTGAACTGGTAGAAAAGAACCAGGGAACATTCAACGTGAACTTTGAAAAGAACAGGGAAATACTGAAAACCTCCCTTTCAGGTGTCTCCAAGAAAACGCTTAACCTCATCGCCGGATATGTTACAAGATATGTGTTGAAGAAACAGTCCAGGCTCAAGAAGGAGATCGAGGAAGGCACTGTGGCCCCTCCAGCCGCCTGATTCTTACCTTATATCAGCAACAAACATATTATCAATTCAAGGCATCAGGCATAGTGATTTCATGAGAAAGGTCTATGTCATT
The DNA here is from genome assembly GCA_021811525.1 of Thermoplasmata archaeon. Next base: position 7,775 of record JAJZOK010000107.1, read on the forward strand.
GCTGCTAAGAGGACTCCCATTGGAAAGTTCGGGAAGTCACTTTCAACACTAAGTGCACCTCAGCTTGGTGCCCATGTTATCAGGCAAATAGTTCAGGAGATTCAACTCCCGACGCAGTCGGTTGAGGAAGTGATCATGGGAAATGTTATCCAGGCAGGTGTGGGCCAGAACCCTGCAGGACAGGCATCAACCCTAGCCGGGCTTCCTGATGATGCCGTAAAGTACACAGTGAACACAGTGTGCGCTTCTGGCATGCTGGCCGTAGAAAACGCATCAAGGGAAATAATGCTTGGAGAGCGTGACCTGATTATTGCCGGGGGAATGGAATGCATGAGCAATACTCCCCTGCTGATGCCTTCAACAGCAAGGTGGGGCGTACGACAGTTACTTGACAAAGAACTGAAAATGCAGGATTCAATGCTTACAGATGGGCTCATAGACGCATTTTACCATGAACACATGGGTTATTCTGCTGAAGCCTCTGGCCACAAATTTGGGATTACGAGGAAAGAAGCGGATCAATTTTCTGTAAGAAGCCAGGAACTGGCCTTCAGGGCATGGGAAACCGGTGAATTCCGGGATGAAGTAATCCCCATGAAGGAACTTTCAAGAGATGAAGGGATCAGGACAACAAGCATTGAAGCACTTGGGGCCCTTCACTCAGCATTCTCTGAGAACGGAATTCTCACCGCAGGGAATTCTTCCCAGTTAAGTGATGGGGCATCTGCCCTGATTCTCGCCTCAGAAAAGGCGGTTAACAACTTTTCACTGAAACCAATAGCAGAAATCACAGGGTTCCAGGCCGCTTCACTTTCACCAAAGGATTTTGTGGAGGCCCCCGTCCCAGCAACAAGGAAACTCCTGGACCGGCTTGGAAAACCCATTGGCTATTTTGATTTAGTTGAGCATAACGAGGCATTCTCGGTTGCTTCACTGATTGTCCAGAGAGAACTAGGCATTGAAGATTCGAAGTTCAATGTCAATGGTGGTGCAATAGCTATCGGTCATCCGCTGGGTAACTCCGGTTCCAGGATCATGGTTACGCTCATCAATGCCCTTAAACACAGGAAAATGGAACACGGTCTCGCGACCATCTGCCACGGCGGTGGTGGAGGCCACAGCATATCACTGGAGATGGTATATTGAAGGTAACTGTCATAGGCGCAGGCACAATGGGCAGGGGCATCGCCCAGGTCTTCGCACAGGCTGGCAACGAAGTGGTTCTCACTGATGTTTACCAGAAGGCCTTAGAAACGGCCTCTAATGAAATCCAGAAGTCTCTGGGCAAACTTCACTCCAAGGGTGCCATTGCAGAAGCACCTGAACTGGTCTATGGCAGGATAAAATTCATGGAAGACCTCTCGCAGGGAAGAGATGCAGACATCTTTATCGAAGCAGTTCTTGAGAAGTTAGAAATTAAGGAAGCGCTATACAGGCAGCTCAACGAAATCGCAGGTGAAAACTCCATCATCGCAAGCAACACTTCATCCATTTCAATTAACGCCCTCTCTGCCTCAATCAATAAGCCTGAGAATTTCCTCGGCCTTCATTTCTTCAACCCGGTCCCCATCATGAAACTGGTTGAAATAATCAGGGGGGTCAGAACTAGCCCATCAGTGGTCGATAGGGCCATAGAGATCACCAGGCAGCTGGGCAAGGAACCCGTAACTTCACAGGACTTTCCAGGATTCATATCAAACAGAATACTCATGCCTCTCATAAGAGAAGCAATCCTTGCGCTTGAGGAGGGTGTTTCATCCAGAGAAGATATTGATAAAACATTGAAGCTGGGGATGAATCACCCCATGGGCCCGCTTGAACTTGCGGACTTCATAGGTCTTGACGTAGTTCAAGACATCATGGCTGTCCTCTACGAGGAATTTGGCGATCCAAGATTCAAGCCTCCAGTTACACTGAGGAACCTTGTCAATGCAAGGAAGCTCGGAAGGAAATCCGGCGAAGGCTTTTACAAATATTGAGGAGTGGAAAAAATGGGATATGAAAACATACTGGTAAGTGACAGAGGAAAGGTAAGGATAGTAACTCTGAACAGGAAATCTCCGCTGAATCCGTTGGATATGGATACACTGAGGGAGATAAAAGATGCAATCCTTAATTCTGGAAGCAAGGTAATATTGCTGCATGGTGCCAACAGGGCATTTTCGGCCGGTGCAGACATCAACAATTTCATGAAACTGACCAACGACACTGCCGGGATATTCGCAAAAGAAGGGCATGACATCATGAATGCCATTGCCAGCTACCCCAGGCCAGTGATTGCAGCAATTCATGGGTACTGCCTGGGCGGCGGATTTGAACTCGCTCTCGCATGTGACATCAGGGTAGCTCATCCGGATACAACGTTCGGGCTTCCGGAAGTAAACTTGGGAATACTTCCAGGATTCGGGGGTACGCAGAGGTTGAGGCACATCGTAGGAGAGACTCTTGCATTTGGCCTCATTTCTACCGGGAAGAGATACAAGGCCGGCGAAGCTTTCAGCTATGGGCTTTTGAATGAAGTTTCTGAGAATTATCTTGAAGTTGCAATTAAACTTGCAGAGGAACTATCAAAGAAACCCAAGGAATCTTTGAGGTTAATCAAGCATCTTGTCAGAAATGCACCAGATGACATATTTGAAGAGGAGATTGACGCCTTCGGGGAAGTATTTGCCTATCCCGACAGGGAAGAGGGAGTAAAGGCTTTTCTCGAGAAGAGGGAAGCGAACTTCCGGGATTAGGGAGATCCCGAGATCCCTCATTTTTCTGACATATCCAGCTCTTTTTCTATAAATATAGCATTTTCAATGAACAGGTTAAAGCTTTTATTCCATTGTTTCTTTTTAAAGTTGGAAAGTGTGGATCAAGACCAATAGATATCAGGGAAAGAGCCCTTCATGGAAGGTTTAGATCCACTAAAAATAGTAACAGGTTAGTCCTTTGTGCACGATGATTCTATTTTACCAGATCTGGTCTCAGAAAGACCCATATATTACGACTCCATTATATTTATGACATTATTCAGTTCCTCGCAGAAACGCCTAGAGACCAGAGAATTATTGACTCCCTGACAAAGGCAATGAAGAAGTAGGACAAAAAGATCGAGGATCTGGAGGAGGAGAACAGAAAGCTCAGGGACGAGGCTGAGGAATACAGGAGGAGGCATCCTTCCACCGTTGGAGTGAAGAATGGCAAGACATACGACATTAAGGCAGAGGAGAGGAAACAGGCGCCTGATACCAATTCAGGTGACGCCCCCCCTCTCCTGTGGAGAAGAAGCCCGGTGCACAGTTGAGCCACAAGGGGCACCTCAGGAGAACACCCAGGAGAACAGGCAGGGTGAGGGTGAATGCATCCTTCTTCACTTGCCCTGAATGTTCCTCCACCCTCACCAGAAAGGGCACCAGGAAGAGGTTCATCGAGGATATCCCAGAGATCATTCCGCGATCCATACAGTATCGCATAGAGAGGATGTTCTGCAGGAAATGCAGGAAGGTCTATGAACCTGTGATCCCGGAAGCGCTTCCCAATGTAGGCTTATCCATCAGGACGATGCTCATCGCTGCATTTTTCAAGATCGCAATGAGGATGAGCCTGGAGTCCGTCACCGCAACCATGAAGGAGGTCCAGGAGATACTGTACCAGCTGTCAGAGACACTGGGCCTCTAATACAGCTCTCTCCTTGGGAAGAGCAGGGAAGCCCCTGCGAGGAACATGGATACCACGTCATGGAGGCAGATTGGCGTGAATCGTGATCTCTGGTTCTTCGTCACAAAGGGGAAGCGATATTCCATGTCGCTGAGAACAACGGCCATGAGGTTGCAGAGAAACTTCTCAGCAAGCATCGCGGTGTGGATATCCATGATCAATTAAGCGCATTCGAAACACTGGCATCAAAAACCAGGAACGATCAGCTGTACTGCTGCAGTCACATAATATGCGACGCGAAGGAACTGGAACAATTCTACGGGGAGGAGGGAGCTTGGATAAAGAGATCCCTCCAGTCTGTTGTACATGGAGGCGAAGGTATACCAAGGCCATGGAACGGGAGAGGATGTCGAGAAACTGTACCGCAAGCTGGTATTCCTCCTTGATTCCCATCACGATCACCGCAGATCGCGAAAGTTCGTCGACAACCTTCTCAAACGGAAGAAGGAGTGGTTGTTCCGGTTCGTGGTTGATCCTGAGGTGGAATCCACCAACAATCGGGCCGAGAGGGCACAGAGACCTGCTGTGATGGACTGGAAAGTTTCAGCCGGAACCATATCCGAAAAAGGATCAAGGGCATACAAACGCGTGAATTCCATATTCTACACGCAGAAGCCGAAAAAGGAGAGCATAATCAGAGATGTCCCATCAATGATCAGAAAAAGCCCCAATCCAGGATGAGTGCACACATCAGTTACCTCTTACTAAAATTCGAAATGTTTAAATTAAATATCTTGCTAAGATTTAATTGGTGCTATTAAACAAATGGAAAGTGGCAATCACTTTGATGGTTGTGGTTCTCTTTAGGGCTGTCGGATATAGCTCATCTGTCTCAATTCCTCACGACCATATTAATGATGGCGCTCAAAGTAAAGAGATATCAATGGCTTCCTCTCCAAATCCATTAAAGCCTTTTAACAACAACTCAAATTCACTTTACTATAATGTCAAAGCCCCTATGGGCATACTTAACGACTTAAGCCTCGTTACAGGTCTTAACGGGACGACTCGGATGGCATTCATTAATGCGACTTTGGTCAGCCTTGACCACCGCTTTGCTATATTTGCACACAATGTGACTTTGATTGGAATCAAAGAAAGAAATGTAGGTTTGTATAATCTCGTCTATTATTTCAATACTATTACAATAAACCTCACGGTGAATGGGGAAAATGGCTATAATTACACTTTCACTAATAATACTGGTACTCCAATAGCCAGATATGTAAATCCTACGGTCAATTTAGAGAATGCAACAATATCACTGCTCACTAATGGGCAAATATTCAGAGAGTACTCAAGCACTCCATCGTTACATACCACAAGTAATTCTTCATCAGTAGATCCAATCAATTGCCCCGGATGTCCCCCTGACACAAGGGAGTACATAAACACAGTAACCTTTAAAACCACAACTACAAATCTCTTTGATATTCCGATTACGATCACAATTGTATATAGTCCGTCCGGGATAATCAGTGGCCAGATTGAAGTGGAATCTGACTACAGTATAACTTACTATTCTCCTCTCATATCAATCACTGAAGAACTCACAGACTCTCTCGGATTCGACTGGCAAATTGGTCTCCCAATAACAACCACATCTTCAACAAACACTCATTCCTATACCCATCAAGATACGACTATTTCATTCAAATTAACTTTCGAATATCAATCACCATTACAGTACAACGGACAATATTACTACTATTATGATGTTTATTCGACGTATGGAATACATATTACTGTTCCAATACTTACATGAAAGGTGATCTTACATGAATGCGAAAAAAATTGAGCGTCTATTCTCCAATAAGTATGCTGTAATAGGGACTATCGCAATTACCTGGGTTTCCACGCTACTTTTGGCACTTTCCGCTTTGACCACTATGTTCGGGTATGGTTACTACACAACTAAATCACCATTTGAGACAACTGGTGGAACAAATCCATTTTTTTACGGGTACGTATATGCGGCGCATCCGTACAACCTGTATTTTACCTTGCTGACAGCGATCTCCATTGTCCTGTTATCCATGTCTTTGTTTCTATATCACAGAAGGTGAGAGTAGATTTTCTCATTTATATACCTGACAAAGATAAGAATTGATGAGCTTTATCAGGGCGTCTCACAGTTTATAACGAGATAACCCAATCTGATTGATTGCACAGATCAGCGACCTATTACTAAAAATAAAAATACTTAAATATAGACATGTCGTTAAAGAGATGACAATTGTCAGACAGGTTTAATCATGCATCTGGAATCTCTGGAATTGGATAATTTCAAATCGTTTGGAAACCGCAAGAAGATCATGTTCAAGAATGGCTTCACAGTCATCAGCGGACCCAACGGAAGCGGCAAGAGCAACATAGGGGACTCTCTCCTATTTGTCCTTGGAACAAGGTCATCAAAGACGGTTAGAGCCGACAGGCTGGGTGATCTTGTCCATAAATCCTCCAATGAGAAAAAGAACAGGAATTACTGCAGCGTTACTGTTACACTGGATAAGGATGACAATGATGCACCTGAAGACCAGAGGAAGATCGTGCTCAAAAGGGAGCTCGTGGCTGACGCTGAAGGGTATAAGTCAAACTATTACCTCAATGGAGGAAGGGTCAGGCATACTGATGTCGCCAATCTCCTGGATTCGCTTCACATTTACCTGGACTCCTACAGTTTCGTTCTCCAGGGAGACATCAATAACATCGTGAAGATGACTGGATTCGAACGTAGAAAACTCCTGGAGTCTATTTCAGGGATAGAAAGTTTTGATACCCAGATTGGCAAGGCAAAAGTGGAAATTGACGCTATAAATGAAAACCTATCCAGACTTGAAATCCTCACTGAGGAAACCAGAAAGAGAAGAGACCAGCTGGAGGTAGAAAAGAAAAGTGCTGAACGCTACCTGGAACTTACAGACAGGCTGGCAAACCTGAGGAAGACCCTTCTCAACCTGGAAATTGAAGGCCTTGGACGTGAACAGAGATCTTACACAGACAATCTGGATAAGCTAGAGCTTGAGATCACATCAATAAAGTCTTCAATAACAGAATTGGAGGGCAAGCTTGAGGAAAAAAAGGCCAGAGAAGCTGAACTTAAGCATAAGCTGGAAGTTTCAGGAAACTCTCAACTAAATGAGATCAGGGAGCAGATCGACGGTAAGAGGGTTAGAATTGCAGAACTGGGTGTAAGCATAGAAAACGCCAAGGATCGTGCAGCAGAACTAAAGGAAGAGCTGGAACAGGGCGTAGATACAATCAAGAAGTCAAGAAAGAAAATTGAATGGCTGGAATCCAACAGGAATGAAAATGGGCAGACGCTGGATAAGATAAGGAAGGATATCCAGGAAAAGGCAAATGAACTGCGCATTCTCAAGGATAAATCCAGCAAAAGCAATACACAGATATTGGAAAGGCAGGAAAAAATCAGGGCGAAAGACCTGGAGATAAGGAACATAGGTTCAGAGATATCCGCAATCCAGGATTCAAAACAGGTCAAAACATCAGAGAGGTCACAGATTATTTCCCAGCTTGGAAGCACAGAGGAAAGAAAGAAGGATCTTGAATTCAACATTAGAGACGCGCTGTGGAGACTCAAGGACATTGAAAAAGAAGTTGGGGGAAACAAGAGAAGCTACGAGGACCTCAATGCAAGATATTACAAGCTGAAGAACAGGCTGGACGATCTGAGGAAACGGAAAGACCAGATACAACAGGAACTGAACAGGCTAGGGAGAGAGCATGCCCAGCTCCAGGCAACAACCGCCACAAAGTCAGGAATCCAGAATAGGGCACTGACAACAGTTATGAATGCAAGAAACAGGAACAGCATTAGCGGAATCCACGGCACAATCAGGGAACTTATTAATTTTGACGATGAATTCAGATCCGCAATAGAAGCTTCTGCAGGTTCCAGGCTGAACTCTGTTGTGGTTGAGGATGATGAGGTTGCGGAAGAGTGCCTGGAACTCCTGAAGGCCGAAAAAGCAGGAAAACTTACATTTCTGCCAATTAACAAGGTTCTTCCTGGCAGACCCAGGGGAAAGGCAATTACAGTTCACCAATCTGAGGGCTCAAGGGGCTATGTATTTGAGAAAGTATCATTTGATCAGAAGTACCAGGGGATAATATGGTACGCTTTCCAGGACACTGTCATTGTCCAGGATGTAAAGACTGCAAGGAGATATATGGTTGGAGTACGGCTTGTTACCATGGACGGGGATATTTTCGAGGCAAGCGGAGCCATAACCGGCGGTTACATGGACAAGACCAGGTCTGCAGCCGATATTGAACAGAAGATGGGAAAACTGTCCACAGAAATGAGGGAACTTTCCCTCGAACTTGAGGGCCTTGATTCTGAGATAAATGCATTGGAGTCTGAATTTGAGACAGTATCCCAGCAATTAAGGGAAACCTCTAGAGACGAAGGCTCACGACAGACGGAACTCCAGCAGTACAGAAAGATTTCCGAAGAAGGCAAAGGGCAGATTGACCAGTTCAATGCTATCATAGAGAAACTCACTCAGGATCTTAAAACTTCAGAAGAAGACATAAGACACATCGAACTCGAAATCAAGGAACTGCAGGATAAGTCAGAAGCCATTGACAGTGAAAAGACCAGGCTTTTCGAGGAGATAAGGGAACTCTCCCCGAAATATGCTGAACGGGAGTCTGCACTTGAGGAAAACATTTCAGGATTGAGGGAGAAAGAAACAGAATTCTCATCAGAACTGAGCAGGATCAACGCTGACATAGACAACCTCAACGAGAGAATTCAGGAACTGGAGGCAAAGAGCAGCGAAATAACTTCAGACATTTCAAAACTTCAGGAACAGAAGAAATCCTCAGAAATAGAAGTGAAGGTTGAGAACGGGGAACTGTCGAAACTCCGGGCAGTGGAGGCAGAGATATCCGAAAAATCCAGGGAGATCGTGGAAGCGCTCAACAACAATGAGAACGAGATGAGGAAGACAGAGGAGCGCATAGAGATCAACAATTCAAATATTTCAGCGAAAAGGGAAATTATACTCTCGCTGCAGATCAAGATTGAAAATATTGAATCCAAGATTGGAGAGGTCCGGCTCGAGATGGAGGCAGTTGGAGGTAAAGTCCTGGAAGACAGGAAATCTTCACCGGAGATCAAGAGGGAAATAGAAGGATGCAGCATTTCCATTGCAGAGCTTGGCCCTGTAAACCAGAGAGCAATTGAGGATTACGGAATCGTATCAAAGGACCTGGAGGCCCTCATATCCGAAGTTGGGAACCTCAATTCCGAGAAGAGGGATCTGGAAGCCCTCACTGCCAAACTAAACGAACTGAAAACACGCGCATTCATGGAGATGTACCATGCCATCAATGACAACATGAAGATCATTTACAGGGAGATATCAGGGGGCGGAGAGGCACTTCTCGAGATGTCGGATGAAAGCGATCCGCTCAATTCCGAGGTGCATATCAGAGCAAGGCCAAAGGGTACAAACTTCTCGAAGATCGAAGCTTTGAGCGGTGGGGAAAAGAGCCTTACAGCGCTTTCTTTTATCCTGGCCGTGCAGAGAATAAACCCATCTCCAATTTATTATCTTGACGAAGTGGACATGTTCTTAGACGGATCCAATGCTGAGAGGGTGGGCAAGATGTTCAGGTCCAACTCCAACACATCCCAGGTGTTTGCAGTTTCATTGAGGAAAGCCATGCTCAAGTATGCCGACAATGTCATCGGGGTCACGAGCTTTGATCAGGAGAACACTGAGGTATTCGAGAAGTATGTGGGCAGTGACCAGGAGGCACTAACATGAACCAGGCAGAGGTAATGCAGAGCCTGGTCGTGCAGGGCACCCTGCTTGAGAGTGACACAAAGTACTATGTTGAACTCCTGAACCAGGATGTCTCCACAGTGGAATACAAGGACCCGGTGGAAAGGACAGTAGCATCAGTATTCAAGATGTGCCTTGATGGTTCCATTGATCCCTGGGACATTGATCTCAAAGCCTTTGCAAAAGTTTTCTCAGAGATAGTGGATGAGAACTTCAGGGATTTTGGCGCGGCCGGATACCTCATATACCAGGCATGGAAGATACTTAATGTCAAGGCCGTAAATTCACTTCAGAAGAGGCTTGTATTTGAAAATGGAGAAGATAATGGGGACTTCCCCGATGAAATTGAACAATTCTACGAACCCATTGAACTTTCAGTGAAGGAGCCTGTGAAACATCAGGAGAAGCGCAAGGTTTTCCTGGTAGAGCTGCTGGACGCCATGCGCGATGCCTACCGTGTTGCACCCCACCATGGGCAGAAGAAGGAAATCCTCAGAGTCGAGCACACCGAAACAACCATAGAAGAGATTGTTTCAGGCATGCATGCTGAGGAACCCGAGGAGGAAATAAACCATGTTTACCAGACACTTGTACAGCATGGAATAGAAGGCTTCCTGGAGGAGTTGTGGAACCTCTCCGACCTCAGCAGGGGCTCATTTTTCGTGTACTGCATGTTCCTCATGAGGGAGAAAAAAATCCGCCTTTATCAGGAAGTACCCTATGGAGTAATCCGCATTGAAAAGCCGGAATAATTCTTCTTCAGATCAGGAATTCATAAGCGCTTCTGAAATCTCAAAATACGTTTTCTGCAATGTTTCGTGGTACCTTGACAAAGCGGGTGCCCCAAGAAATCCGGGAGCGGGGGTCAGGATGCAGAGAGGCGTCCAGTCACACTCTTCCCTTAAGAAAAGGCACAGGACCACTCAAATAGCGACATATGCTGTAATTCTGGTTGCTCTTGTAATATCCGGATATATTTTCGTATCACTTTACTGATATGTCTACCTTCTGGCTTGTTTTGCTACTCCTGATTCTTCTCGTGCTTCTATACGCGGGCGGAAAGCTGAGGAAAAAGGAAAAAAGCTATGCCATACCAAAGGGGAAGGAAGTGTATGAGGACCTCGAGACGAAGGGCAAAATATTGCGCTCATACAGGTATGGTCTTTCAGGAAAGCCTGATATGATAAAGAGGAAGGGCAACATGCTCATCCCGTATGAATATAAGACAACCGACGCGAACATCCCAAGGGATGGCCACATTTACCAGATGGTTGCTTACTTCATCATTCTTGCAGATCTTTACCCACACCTGGAAATCCCGTACGGGGTGCTGAAATACAAGAATCAGGCGTTCAGAGTAGACAATATTCCGGAAAACAGGAACAGGCTTCTTAGAATAATGGATGAGATGCGTTCAACCCGCATGGAACCGGAAAGAAACCACAGTAATTCAGGCAGGTGCTTCAAGTGTTCATACAATGAAGTTTGCCAGCAAAAATTAATTAGTTCCAAACAATAGCCGAACCTCTATATGCCGCTATTGGAAGCCCTTTCAAGAAACATGGAGGAAGTTGTTACCCCCGATGAAATCAAAGCTCTCAAGAGCACCGGCGTGAAGGCATATTTTGGCATAGAGCCCTCTGGGTTGCCTCACATTGCCACTGGTTTCCTCTGGGCAAAAAAAATGACTGAAGTCTATAACCAGGGCATTGAAACAATTGTATTTCTCGCTGACTGGCACGCGATGATAAATGACAAGCTCGACGGAGACCTTGAAAAGATAAGGCAGAGTGGTGAAACCATACTGAAGACCATGAAGGCATTCGGCCTGCCGGACGGAGTCAAGTTTGTATGGGCAAAAGATCTCGTTGCTGATTCTGATTACTGGAAGTTGCTCCTGCAGGTGGCCAAGAACTCAAACCTTTCAAGGATCACAAGGGCACTCCCTATAATGGGGAGAAGCGAAGAGGACGCCGAGAAGGATTTCAGCAAATTCATATACCCTCTTATGCAGGTAACTGACATATTCTACATGGATCTGGATATCGCCTTTGGAGGTATGGATCAGAGACATGCGCACATGCTTGCCAGAGACATCGCTGAAAAGATGGGCAAGAAAAAAGTGATCTCAATTCATGGGCCTTTGCTGGGCAGCCTCAAGGGATCCGGCAGAATGGACACTTTCAAGAAGATGTCCAAGAGTGATCCGGATTCGGCCATTTTTATATCCGATTCAAGGGAAGATGTAAACCGCAAGCTCAAAGGCGCGTTCTGCCCAATAGGGCAGGTCGAAGGGAACCCCGTCATGGATTTGTTCAAGCATGTGGTCTTTCCTTACATAAGCCATGATATCACTATACACCGCCCCCCAAGCAAGGGCGGGGAGCTTCAGGTAAGGACTTTTGAAGAACTTCAGGCGAGGTTCCTCAAGAATGAGATACACCCCATGGACCTGAAAGCAGCGGCGGCTGACTCTTTGAATGAAATGATTGAACCTGGCAGGGCAGTCTTCAGGTAACCTTTTATTTCATCTTTTCCAGAACGACATTCTCACCATCAAAATAGTACCCCAGAATATCTTCCGGATTAATTCCCAGTCTTTCAGAGACTCTTCTTGGGAGTGTAATTCTAAGTGAACTGCCCCTTTTCGAAACGTGTGATACATCAAGCAAAATCTTAGTTTTCTCAGTCGTACAGAATGTATCCCCATTAAGGTATATAAACTAATTGCATCATTTTAAGTTGTTTGCAACAATTCTAATGATGAATTAATTCTTATAATTCCAGTTGTGGTTATAATAGTAATTAGGTAAAATGTTCAATTTGGTAACTAGAAAAAAGAGTCAAGGCTCTTCTGCGATTGCTTCTGCTGCAGTTCCTGCAGCGTTCCTATATAGTTCTCTATTCTGTTGGGCGCAAAACCATGTTCGTTGCAGAGGAACTCCACTATCTTCGAAGGGTCCGGTTTCTGCATCTGGACATCTGTGTATTCACTGTATGGCGGATTCCTGAAAAGGTCTAGGATCTGTTCCAGGTTATCTATGCTCGCCTCTTTGGCCTTCAGTGCGCCGTAAATGTCACCGTGTTTTCGAATGAGATTCAGGGCAGTCTTTGCGCCAACTTTGTATAAACCCCGGTTGAAATCTGTGCCCACAAGTATCCCAATATGGATAAGCTGTTCATGTGTGATCTGAAGTTTCTCGAGATTCTCTCCTAGATCCATGTACTCTGGAACCACGTTAATGTACATGTTTCTCCCTGGCACCTTCCTCCTCCCGAAAAACGTGAAATTCCTGAAGACTCTCTTTGCGCCAAACATGAGGCAGTCATAGTCCTGGGACACAACGCCATCCACTATACCATGTTTTGACATCAATGAAGCCTGTGCCTCTCCTTCTGACGGGGCAACTAGATTGGGGACGCCCATGTAGTCCAGAAGGGTGCGTGCCTCATTCACCATATCCCGTGTAAGGTGGCTGGTACGTGCAGAGAGTGACCTCACTCTTTCCTCATCTCCAGCAGCTCTGGCTTCCTCAAGTTCCAGCTTGGCTTTCTCCTTCATTAGAACTCTTGCCTCTATGGTCCTGTTCTTTAGCTCTGACGGTTTGCCATCAAATACGTATACGGGCTTGATTCCAGCTTCAATCATGTTGATAGTCCTGTAGAAAATTCCAGAGAGGTGGGAAGTTACCCTGCCCATAGAATCCATAAGGGGAGTGCCGTCAGGTTGCCTGATGCTGCTCAAAAACTGGTAAAGTATGTTATAGCCGTCTATGCTGAGAGTCAGACCACTCTGTTCCTTCAGGGAAGTCTGGTGCTTCACTAGTATTCCGGAAATATCTACACCCATATGTATCACTCACATGACAGGCCGTACTCTGTGATCTTGAATTCTCTTGAGGATCCTTCCTTAATTGACCTGTGCTTTACAACCACTAACCTTCTCTTTCCGTCCTTGGTTTTTTCTACTCTGTAGATTGCTTTCATCACATGGTCGATTACATAGCCTCCGAAAGGATGCAAATTTCCGGAGTCAGGACTCTGATATATCTGGTTGGTCAACAGGACAGGAACCCTGAACTTCAGGGCAGAAGCAGCCAGGCTGCTCAGTTCCTTCTGGAAACCTGCAGCACGGGTTGCTGCATCGCCAGACGCCTCAAGGCGGAAATATTCAGTAAATGAGTCCATGATGATGAGCCTGACTTTCCTTGTCTTCTCTAAAATCTTCGGTACCCTTAGAATTGCAAGATCCTGGTCTTCCAGGGACGATACCCTGTAAAGGACAAGACCATCTGCCATAGAACTGTCTCCACCTGAAATCTGGAGAAAACGTTCCACGGAAAAGCCTTCTGTATCAAGATAAAGGACCTGCCCCCCTTCCCTTATGGTGGAAATTGCAAATTGCATGCTGATGTTTGTCTTGCCAGCACCGCCCTCTCCGTATATTTCTGTAATAACCTCTGATTCAAGGCCGCCGCCTGTTAGTTCATCCAGGCAGCTGATTCCAATGGGAATCTTACCGGGCAGAGAGGTCAGATCAACTTTCTCCATCTACCACTAAATTGACTGCATGTTATAAATAATACTATGCCGGAAGCGCTTTACTGCTTTTGAATCTGCTCCAGAACAAGCCTCAAATCATTTCCTGTCAGCGTTACTGTAGCATTCTTTGTCATGGAATGTTCATGGGGATTGAAGGCGATTGAATATCCGGAATGCCTGAAGAGAGCCACATCCTGAAGTGTGTCTCCTACACTGAATGTCTCGTCCTCTGAGACCCCCATGCGCTTTTGGAGGTCCTGAAGTATCAGGTCCTTTCTTTTGGGGTCCACCATCACAGTGCCATCCGGAACGATTTCGCCGTTTCCATTGGTTTTGATCAGGTTTGCGTGTATTTCAGTAAACTCTCCTATTTTTCCGATTCTTTCAGCAAGCCAGTATATTCCCCCAGAAATGATGGCAGTTTCAATCCCGTCTTTTCTCAGTGAGGACATAGTTTCGGATATGCCGGCTCTCAAGGGGACCTTTCCAAGGATATCAATTATTAAATTTGAAGGAACGGAGCCCATTTTCTTGATCCAGAGCTCTACGTCGCTCCTGAGAAATTCCATGTAAGTCAGGTCACCTTTCCTGTATAGAGATAGGTTATTCTGATTGTCCACGCCAAGCTCTCTGTGGACAAATTCCCAACTGCTAGGCGTCTGTGTAAGGACTCCGTCCATATCGAATACTGCCAGTTTGAAGTTTGTTTTTCCCATTTCTGCCTAATATGACCTGGAGAAGGTGCCGTTACGGCCAGGTTTTCCACAGACTATGCAACTCTTCTCTTCTGAGTCGTCTGGAGAGATTCCAAGGGTGCCAAATTCGTAGCGTTCTTCTATTTTTTCAGCGCATTCTCGTTCTCCGCACCAACCCGCGATTACAAAGCCTTCTGCCTTTGCAAGTTCGTCTAGGTTGCCTATGTGGTGCATATTTTCTTGGAAGTATTTATTCGCCTTGTCACTGAGTGCATCCTTGATTCCCTGAAGGATAGTACTGGTCCAGGCGGCAACATCTTCAATTGGAACTTTTGTTTTTTTCCTATCATGCCTTGAAACCAGTACAGCGGTGCCTGAGGTGACTTCCCTCTCGCCTATCTCGATCCTCATGGGAACTCCCCTCATTTCCCAGTCATTGTACTTGAATCCTGGTGTGTAGTTACCTCTATCATCTATTGTGCACCTGAAACCCTGGGAGAGAAGCTTTTGCTGAACCTCTTTTGCAAAGGAATCTACGTCAACTTTCTTTGAAGGTATGGGTACTATGACCACCTGTGTAGGGGCTACGTCAGGCGGGAATATGAGTCCATGGTCATCACCATGTATCCCTATGACTGCAGCCAGCAGCCTTTCACTGAGTCCAAATGTGGTCTGGTTCGCATATTCGTGCTCCCCGTCATCCTTGAGGTACTTTATATCATAAGTCTTTGAGAAATTGGTGCCATACTGATGTATTGTTCCAATCTGCAGGCTTCTTCCGCCAGGCAGGAGAGTATCAAAGGCAAGGGTGTACTTTGCTCCCGGGAACTTATCCCAGTCTGGCCTCTGGTGGACTTCGAACGGCAGGCAGAGTCTGGAACTAATCTCGCCCCAAATGTCCATGTATTGGCGCATTTGGCTTTCAGAATCTTCATATGAGTCATGGGCGGTGTGAGCTTCGAAGAAATGAATCTCCCTTATCCTGATAAACGACCTGGTGTGCTTGGTTTCGTATCTGTAAACATTTACAATCTGATACAACCGCAAAGGAAGGTCAGCATGGGATCTCACCCAGAGAGAAAACATACCGTACATTGCGGCTTCGCTGGTTGGCCTAAGAGCCATCTCCACTTCCAGTGGCTCCATTCCTCCACGTGTTACCCAGAACACTTCTTTCTCGAATCCTTTCACATGCTCAAATTCCACGGAGAGCTGGTCTCTGGTGATGAGAACAGGAAACTGGACCTCCTGGAAATTCCTGGAATCAACGCTTTCCCGGATGGTCCTGTCTATATTCTGCATGGCTTTCAGGCCGTATGGCATCCAGACATTCATTCCCTTTATGGGGTAACGCTTGTCGCTGAGTCCGCTAATCTCTA
>JAJZOK010000085.1 GCA_021811525.1 Thermoplasmata archaeon
TCCTAACTCCACGGCGTAAATAGGCATAGTTTCCTATAGATATTATTTAAACTAATAATCTTTTTTGGGTTTTTCCATGTCCACAAGATCAGTTTCAGTTTCCTGAGATTCTGCTCTGTATCTTGACGAAAGCCTCTTTGGGTTGAAATTCTTAAGAATTTCCAGCAATGTTCCAAATGAAGTCTCTTTCATTCCTATTGCAACAAGGAAATATATTCCAAGGGAAAGCAGTGACAGAGGTGCAAGTATCAGTATATCTTTTGGCGTTACAAAATGAATCACCAGCAAAATGAAGAGAATCTGTATGCCGGCTGGAACAACGTGTCTCAAAATGTAAAAATTTATCTTAACTGATTCCGCTCTTGCCACCACAACACGATATATGATGGTACTGACAAAGGTAGCAACAACCATAGCAACAGGTGCACCAATCCAGCCTAAAGAGAAATATCTGATACCAAAAATGTTTGGTGGAACAAACAAAGCAATGAGCAAAATGTTGAGAAATACCATACTTGTATCTATTTTTGCTATGGTTCCGGTCTTGGATCTGCTGGCTATGGCGGATACATATGGAGAATTTATAGCGGCAAGGTAAGCCCGGAATGCCAGAAGCGACAGCATCCCGCTGTACACTATGTAATTCTGGTTGAATATGTTCATCACGTATGTGGCAAGAACTATCAGGATAATTACGAAGGGTAAAATGTAAAGGGAAATAATGTTCTCGAAATCATAGATAGAACGGTTGTGCTCTTCTTTTCCTGCATGCTTTCCTCTTCTGATGAGAAGGGGGAGGAAAAACATAGAAAGAGAACCAGCAAGTGTAGTTACAACAGCAGATATCTGCTGACTGGAAAAGAACGCACTTGTTGCATTTGCCTCCCAGAAGAACTGGATAACTACCTTGTCTATGTTTCCGTTGATCGTTCCAACAGAAGTCACCAGAACCAGTGGAAGAGCGAGAAGTGTATATGTTTTGAGCATGCTACTTGTGGGCCTGCTGATTTTCCACGGCCTACCAATGTACAGTGATACAAAGAAATAGACCGCGAAGGTGAAACTGTAAGTGGCTGAAATATAGAGTGCAGCCATATAATCAGGGGATGAAGAGGTAGAAAATCGGATAATGAATGCAAGCATAATAAAAATAGAATTCCGGAGAATTGCTTCGATGAGCGGGGGTATAGATGTTCTCATTGACTTCATGGTCGCCCTGAAATATGTATTAGTAAACCCAATAAAATTCTGGAAAAAGAAATATGGTATGAGCGATATGATGATCCAGTACTCAATGGGCGACTGGAAACCCTTATGGAGAACATTCGTCCATACAAAGAGGAAAGCGAGGGTCAGAACAACAAATAGAAATCCCAGTACGAGTTTCACCGCAAGAAAGGTGCCGTTGCAGACACCAAGGTCTTCACCCTCAGATATCTTTATTGTGTGTGCTGTGGAATATCCCAGGTCGCTGAACAGGGATAACACACCAACAAAACCTATTCCTGCCCCGACGAAACCCCAGTCTGCTGTACCTATGTATCTCAGGATGAAGAAAAGCCCAATGTAGCCAAATACAGCACTTATGATGTTCTGTATAATGATTATGGGTGATCGCTGGGCAAACACTGCTTGCGGTTATTTAAATTGAAAAATTAAAACTTACGCTTTAAACAATTAGTGTAATTGGTTCAGATTTAACGAATTAAAAGTGGTTAAATATTAGGAAAGCAGTGAAAGAGTTACCTCACGCTACGTTGAGTAGTTTCATCCAGCAACTGTGTGCTGCTAAGGAGGTGCTCCTCAATCTTTCCCAGAAGATCTTTCAGAACTACCATGTCTGAATGATCCATGAAACTCAGAGTCCTGGATATGAATTCCTCGTGGAGTTCCATTATCTTCCTGTAGAATTCAGTTCCCTTCCTTGTTGCTGCAATGTTGACCACACGTCTGTCAGTATTGCTCCTGATCCTCTCAACGTAACCTTTCAACTCTAGTCTGTCCACAAGACTTGTGACCCAGCCCTGTGTAATCATGTTGCTTTCTGCAAGTTTAACCATGGGCTGTGGCCCATTTTCTAGCAGTCTCTTGAGTATCCTGTACTCCATGATGGAAAGACCATTATTTGTGAGCCTCTTTTCCACTTCCCTGTACCATTTCCTGTAAATGGAAGTGATAAGCCTCCAAATCTCAAAACTCGTGTTGCTACTTTCTGTTGTCATTTTACACCTCCTGATGTATCGAATTCAATCTGGCTGTTCTGCTTTTCGTCCGCGGATGACTGAGTGGAAACTCCTGAAGTTTTATGAACTGCTTTTGCGCGTGAACTGTCCATGTCTGCAACATATTCGGCCTCAGAATCCACATACCTTTTTCCCCTGATTACTGAAATCACCGCTGCTAAAAGAGAGAGGACCATGCCAACGTAGAATGCTACCCTGAGGGAACTCATGAATGCCGGAGCAAGTGTTTTTGGGAACCAGGTCAGTCCCTCCATCTGGTTAAGAACATTCTGGGGAACTGTAAGGCCAGGAACGCTGGCGATTATTGTGCCCACGGGATTATATCCAAGAAAAGCTGAGAACATTGCCACTGTTGGAGGAGTGGAGTCAAACACCCTGTCAAGATTGGAAACACCGAGGCTTGCGAGTGCAGAATTGAATGAAATCGGAAGGTTTACTGTGAGAGAAAGCAGGACAATTGTAAAGAACAGTCCAAGGCTTGCAGTCATTCCCGCGTTGGTGATGGTTGTCATCATTCCCGATGCGGCACCCCTTGAATCAGCAGGAACCGAATTCATTATGGCTGCTGTATTGGGGGCTGAGAACATGCCATTTCCTGCACCCATGAGGAACAGCGTTGCTCCAAAGACCCAGTAATTGAAGTCTGGACCTAGGGTACTCAAAACAAAGAATGCAACAGCAACAATGATCATTCCAATAGTTGAAAGCACTCTTGCACCATATTTATCAGACATCCATCCGGACAGGGGACCCATTACAAGGAATCCCACGGTCATTGGAATCATATAGATGCCAGCCCAGAAAGGTGTTACCGCATACTGGTACCCGTGAAGCGGGAGCCAGATTCCCTGAAGCAGAATTATAAGCATAAGCATTACACCGCCCCTGCCGACCGCGGACAGCAGGGAGGAAAGATTACCGGCTGCAAATGACCTGATCCTGAACAGTGACATCCTGAACATGGGCTGTTTTACTTTCATTTCCACGAACGGAAAGAGTATCAGGAGGAAAACTCCAACTGCCAGGGCAGCAATGACCTCTGGATTAGCCCATCCAGTGGTGCTGTTTCCGTATGGCAGGAGCCCGTATGTGATGGCAATGAGTGCAATGGTGAGTCCGGAACCAAATGTCAGGTTCCCGATATAGTCAATTTTCTGGTCTTTCTTTATTATAGCAGTTTCCTTGAGTTTCCAGTAGCTCCAGAATGTTCCAAGAAGGCCAACCGGTACACTCACAAGAAATACATACCTCCAGTTATAGATGGAAAGTATTCCGCCAAGGATCAGACCAATGAATGATCCCCCTAAGGCAGCAACCTGGTTGATTCCCAGTGCCTTTCCCCTCTCATGAGAAGGAAATGCATCCGTAAGTATTGCAGAGCTGTTGGAAAACAAGAAAGCAGCCCCCACTCCCTGAATAATCCTGAATACCACAAGAAGGAGTGCTGCAGTTGTCCCAGTGCCTGGTGTGATGAAAAGCAAAATGGAACCTGCAGTGAATATTGCGAATCCCAGATTGAAAAGCTTTACCCGGCCAAATATATCTGATAGCCTTCCGAAAGTGACCAGCAAAGTTGCTGTCACAATGTTGAATCCCATGAGAATCCAGAGAAGGTAAACAAAGGAACCAGCCTGGAATGGGCTCAACTGTATTCCCCTGAAAATTGCTGGAAGTGAAATCAGTGTAATGGTACCGTTTATAGTAGCCATAAACACACCAATAGTGGTGTTGGAGAGCGCCACCCATTTGTATTTGACCATTTACGCGTCATTTCGTATTCATATAAATGCTTTATTAGTAAACCATCTACTACAGAAGCATATATATACCCTCAATCTTGATAACTACAATAGTTGATAAGACCGAATTATGTGAGAATCAATATTATTCACTTCAGTATCAGATGACATGGAACCTGATTACCTTGCTACGATGAAAGGCACAATTATGTTCAAAGAGATTAACTTCTCCCCCGAAGCCGTGAGGAAAACCCTGGAATCTGTCAGGCAGGAATGCTCCTATGCTTCTGAGCTCCTGAAGACATCCAAATATGTCTTTATTGTCGGAAGCGGAACCAGTTTTCACGCAGGTATGGTTCTACAGATCGGGCTGCTGAAAAGGGGAATCCCTGCTGTAACTGTGAAGGCTCCAGAGTTCTCACATTATCTTCCTGAAAATAAGAACAGCGAGGTTACCGTGATTTTAATCAGCCAGTCTGGAGAAAGCAGGGATATTCTCGATTCTCTTTATGCCGCAAAGGATAAGGGATTCTCAACAGTATGCATAACAAACACAAGGGACAGCAGTCTCTCAGTCGGATCAGATATTTCCATCGTTACTGAAGCGGGATTGGAAAGGGCTCTTGCTGCAACAAAGACCTTTATATCTGCTCTTGCCGCAGTTGACCTGATCATTGAGGAACTCGACGGAAAATCTCCTGAAGGCCTTAACCAGTTACCAACAAATCTCAAGGATTATCTTGATCATGGCACAGAAATAGCATTGAGATTAGCAGCCACTGTGAAGGATAAGGTTGTGGTCCTTGGTAACGGCAATCTGCACGCCCTGGCCCTGGAAGGAGCATTGAAGTTCAAGGAAACCGCCACAATTGAAACCGAAGCATATCCAGTAAGAGAATACCTTCATGGCCCGATTCAGTCTTTAAATGGAGATGCCACTCTGATTCTTCTTCACAGGCCCGAGGAGGAAGTTGAAGCTGTGATGGAACAGATAAAAAAACAGACTGGAAGCATCATCAGAATAGGATTTGGTGAAAGCGATGAAATCCAACTTGAGACAGTACCTG
>JAJZOK010000096.1 GCA_021811525.1 Thermoplasmata archaeon
CCTTTGCACCTATGTATGATACGACAGTTCTGAGGGCGGACATCGGGTGTGCCTTTTTGGCAATTTCCTGGATAAGGTCGAGTTCATCCTTCTGCAGGACCTGATGTTTCTTCAGCCTTGAATTGAAGTCTTCATACTGCTTTTTTGTTGGAAGATCGCCATATAGAAGTAGGTATGAGACTTCTTCAAAATTAGACTGCTCCACAAGGGTTCCAATGTCGAATCCCCTGTACACAAGTCTTCCTTCAACGCCATCGACAAAGCCAATCTTTGTCTCGGCAGCAATTACGCCTTCAAGTCCTCTTGAAAATTGAACTTCATGTGTTTCAGTCATAAAATACGCCTGTTTGTCTAGGAGACCTTCTCAGCTAATTAATGTTTAGACTTTTTTTATTGGGCCATATTTTGAAAAAATCTCCAGTCCCATAGGATTTCAAGAAAATATTTGATAAAAATATTGTGGGGTATCCGCCACTGGCACTACTTCTTCCTCAGCAGTGCAAAGCCGATGCCCAGCACGGCAAATCCCACGATGAACAGAGCACCGTAAAATGCATAGTACTCAAGGTTGATCGGCTGCGACCCAGCAGTAAGGTTGACAGTCATATTGGAACCAGAAACTGTGACGTTGCCGTTGTAATTTATGTTCTGTCCACCATTGAAATAATAGGCATAGAAATTGTATGTTCCATTCTGCAGTTCAACTGTAATAGTGTTGCTTGAGTTGGAAACGTTGTAGGTGGAGATCAGGAGATTCCAGCTCTTGCCTGAAGGAAGCCCTGAAAGGTTAAAAGTCACGAAATATCCGTATCCGAAAGTCAAGTAGAACGTCCTGTTTGTCCCATCTGTATTCATGGTCAGTGTTGTGTAGTTGCCTATATATGCCCCCGATGCTGGCACCTTGAACGTGTGCTCCCCACCTGGCATAGAGAAATTCAGGTAAGTGCTTGTCGATTCCTGAGTAATGTTGTTGGTCTTGACCATCCAGTTCTGGCCACTGGGCAGCCCGGTCTCTACAAAGGAGACATTGAAAATTCCGAGGGTGAAGTTCACTTTCACCGTTTGTGGAGAGGCCCCCACTTTAAAGGCCCCGCTTGATCCGTAATAGTTTGGGTCCCCGGAATGCACGGTGTAGTGGTGTGTCCCGCTGGGAAAAAGCAAAGAAATCTGGTTTGAGAAAGTGGCTCTGGTGTAATTCCATGACTGGATGTACCATGAGGTCCCCGCAGGTAGCTTGCTTTCGGAGAAAGTGACAGTATATCCGGTGACAAAAACAAGGTTTCTGTTCACAGATGAACCACTCACTGTAACATTACCGCCCGTGGGTTCCGCTACCTTGTTCCCGATGTTCTGAACCTGGAAATTGTAGGTGCCGTTAATGAGGCTCACATTGAGGTAGCTCCCAGTGGAGTTGAACTCAACGCCATTGACCTGGACATACCACTGGGTGTTGGAAGCTAGGCCGGTTTCCAAGAAAGACACATTGTATGCATTCTGGGAGAGGTCTGTTACTATATTGTATGCATTCATTGAACCCATGCCCGTGACAAGGTCGTATCCCTTGAGGGCGCCGTAAACCATATTGTGCCCTGACGTAACATCAAAAAATGGCGTCAGATAGGGCTTATTGAGCGAGTTTCCGTACTGCTGAGTGCCGAGGAAGTAGAGATAGGGGTCTATGAATCCCAGATTGCCGAGATGTTCATTCGCCCTGTATGCATTCATTTCAGCGATAATGCCTGCCGAGACAGGAGCTGATATGCTGGTTCCTGAGACCACATAATAATTGCCTGCAGAAGTGTTGGAAAAATAGATGATTGTATTATTGGCAATGGCTGAAATGTCAGGGACCGCCCTTCCTGCCCCTTTGATGACGCTGTTTGCCTGAGAATCCAGTTGCCAGATTGGCTCTGTGTAAAGGCTGCTTATGCCTCCAACGGTGCCCAGTGTCGCTGATGAAAACTGTGGGGCTGGCTCATACCATGCCTGCTGGCTTACCATGGACAGGAAAGAACTGCTTCCCTGGTTTGCGTTCACAGAAATATTCGTCCCACCAACAGCGACGACACCATATGAGTTGTATGCAGCTGTGGAGGGAAATTGCACATACTCAGTGTTACTGACGCTCTTGGCGCTGTTGAAGTCGTTCCCACTGTCCCCGGTGCTCGCAAGAACCGTAATGCCCCTTGCCTGGCACTCTTTAAGAAGCTGGTTCCACTGGGTTACAACGGTATCATTTGAACCCCACGAATTCGAGATCACAGACACATTGTCCAGGCCTGAGTACTGAGACGGTGGGCTGAGGACCTCTTCGAAGGCAAGTGTTACATCTGAAAGCGTGCTGTTCTGTCCATATGCGTTGTATATAGATGCTCCTGGCGCAAGGCTGCCTGCCATTTCCAGATCCAGGGTGTTTTCCACAACGGCACCTGAAGTATCATTCTGGGCGGAAGTGCCAGGGGCCACTGCACCTGATACAGGGACTCCATAAACCTTGGGAAGTGGTTCCCCCGTGGACGCTAGGGTTTTGTTGAAATAATAAGACAGGTCTGAAGGGTTGTATGGGCCAGTGTAAATTGTCTTTCCGCCTGATTTGTAGGAACCTCCCCAGAGCAGCGTCGCTATGACTTCGTTCCTGGGAAGCACCTTGTTCAGCAGAGGAGTCTCATTGTAAGCCGGCTGCAGTTGTGAACCATAAAAGAACTGTATTCCCTTCGGGGCGTTCACCTTGGGATAGCTGTATGAGTTTGTCAGGGCAGGTTTCCCTGTGATATTTGCCGGATAAGGGCTGAATTGCTTGAGCCCGGCAATGTTCAGGTTGAGCGCAGTGTCACTGTACTGGCTGTTTAGCCCTATCACGGTATTAACTGATGTTGAGAGCCATGAAGGGACCATGGGCAGTGAATTTGGTGCAAAAAATGGAACGGCACCGTTGCTGTATCCCGTTATGTTGGTGTGGAATGCCCTTGAGAAGTTTGCAGCGGAACCTGTGAGCGCCAGGACAAGCCTGTTTGGGAATTTCTCATTGATGTTCAAACCGTACTGGCTGAAATATGAAATGGATGATGAATAGGTTGACTCGGATGGGTCATAAAGGCTGTTGAACTGTGGGGCTGTAAGATAATGCTGGAATTGGCTGCTGGCAGGATTGGAAAGGTTATTCAGTAGTGAGTTCAGGGAATTCTGGTTGCTGAAGTTGAATATAATGTCCACCCCCATGTTTCCTGTGTATGCGCTCGAATTGAAATCGGTGGTGCCACCCAGGGAAGGTACTGGATTCAGTGAATAAACTGTGTCATGACCCTTCGATAAGATATTTGTCGAGTTTCCGGTTTCATGGCTGCCGGCAAAATCTACAGCGAGTATTGACAGGATTACTATCAGGGCGACTATAACTGCGAACTTTCGATCCTTATGCCCCATGGTCATATTTTCTTCAGGTAATATGATTGAAAAACCTTTTCATTGTCCCTTATTGCATCAGAAGGAATTTCATTTTGCGGTTGGATTGGCTTCCTGCCTGCGGTGTTCATCAATTATCTGCATCTTTAGTACCTTCCCGGACATGCTCTTTGGCAGTTCTTTCCGAAATTCTATCTTCCGGGGCACCTTGAATTTGGAGAGTGATTTCCTGCATGCCTGCATAATCCTAGAGTCAAGTCCGTCTACCTCGCTTTCTGATGACACCACAGCGAGGATGTATTCATTTCCCGTATCCTCGGTTACGCCTACTACGGCGACTTCCTTAACTCCATCGACCCCTTCAATAACTTTTTCTATCTCATGGGAACTCACCATTATTCCATGGGATGTGATTGCTTCCCTCACTCTCCCCTCAATATGGTAAAGACCACCCTCATCAATGCTCGCAAGATCGCCCGAATCAAAGTATCCATCCAGGAAGTACTGGCTGTTGTCAGGCAATACAGGGGCAATTGAAGTAAAAAGGCCTGGGCCCTTCAGGTATAACTCGCCGATTGCAGGAGGAGATGCCTCTCGGTGTGACTTTTCCTCTATTAACTTTGCCTGCACGTTTGGAATAGGGATGCCGGGGCTTCCCGGTTTCTGTTTTGCCCTGTCGATTAGCTGCATATGGGTGACTCCAAGCATCTCTGGCACCCCATAATATTCCAGGACCCTTGTGCCATATATTTTCTCTATTTCCTGGCGTACTTCCCTGTTGAGAAGATATGTTTCTGTTATGATCCCCTTAAGGCTTTTGATTGCCATGTTCGGGATTCTCTCTTCGAGAATCTCACTGAGGTCCCATGGGGAAGCGAGCATGTATTCGCAGTCGTAAAGGCTGCTCATGAAGAATGTCATGTAATAATCCTCCCTTGTGACAGGTGTGAGCACAGTACCTCCCATGAGAATTGGGAGGGTAACAGTAAACTGGAAGGAAGCAGGCAAAAAGGGTGGCAGGAAGGAAGCAATCTTGAACCTGCCTTTGGCCTGTGGCATGGCTTTGGATATGGAAGACGCAGATTCCAGAAGATTTGAGGCTGTGAAAAACATTGCCTGAAGGCCTCCTGATCTGGAGGCAGAGATGAGCCCGACAGAGATATCCTTTTCAGGATCAATGAAGGTGCCCTCTCCCTTTGCTTCATAGATCAGGTCTGTAAACCTGAACACATTCAGCTCCTTGGAAATTCCGGAAGCAGACTTTCCCAGGGACTTTGCAGTGAAGGCAACGGATTTTTCAAACGGGAGGAAGTCCTGAAGCCTCACAAGAACAACGGATTCAATGCCCTGACCATGATCAATCACCAGCCCGGTAGTGTTGAGGCACACCACGGACTTCAACTTGAGCAGCCCCATGATGTTATGCAGTTCGTAAGTCTTGATGTCGGGGTCCAGAGGGATTGCAACTCCGCCTATTTTCTGCAGGGCAAGGAATGTGATAAAAAACTGTGGTGAAAGTGGCAGGCAGATTGCAACTGAATCTCCCTTGGAGATATTCAGCCTGGATTTCAGTGACTCTGCCATGGAATCAACCATTGAAAGCAATGAGTAATATGACACGTGTTTTCCGTGGAAGATGA
>JAJZOK010000151.1 GCA_021811525.1 Thermoplasmata archaeon
TCTTTCTGTGGAAGGTTCCATGCATTGTTGTATATCGTGGGGGACTTCGTGTACGGATCATGCAGTGGACTGATGACATTAATACCTTCCCTGAAATAATTGCCATAAATCAGGTTCCCTGAACTGTAAACTGACAGGGCAAGAGGGGCCTCATGATAGTGCATTGAAGAAGAGTAGCTGCTGCCAAGGACGAGGTCAGGGCCAAATGAGTTACCCCAGACAGTGCCGTTGTCAGCAATATTGTTGCTTGAATAAACTGAAAGAGAAGAACCCATGCTGTTGAAAGAGTTGGAAGCAACGAGGAAATCAGTAGAATCGATAAACATCAGGTTAGCTTCATTGGCAACTGCCATTGTGTCCGGGACCCAACCGGTGATGGAACTGCCATTTGTAACGATAACACTGGATGTGTTGTAAAATACCATGTTCAAGTTGTTATAGTATGGAAGCTGCATTGAGGAAAGCTGGTTGTAGTAGCCCACAGGGTACTTATACTGGAAGTTTGGCGGATTGTCCACTTTTACAAATGCGTTGGTATTTTCGAGAAGGAGTCCTGAGAACTGCGGATACAGGAAGTTGTTGGCCCTAGTGAATAGCCCGGATATTCTTGTATACTGGTTGTTTTCCAGCACATATGGATCAGAGGCGCTTCCAGTTCCAGACTGGCCTGTCGTCAGATATTTCAACTGATCGTTACCGTCCGCATAGAGCGGCGTATAAACACCCAGTGACTGGTTTTCATTCAGTGTAAAATTGTTCCAGGCAAGAGTTTCGTCCTCACCTTCTCCTCCTCCGCCACCACCGTGTGACTGTCCCGTCCCTTCCTCAGAAGATTCGTTGGTGCTTGTTGCTATTGTAATGGTCTGAGGATCATGGTTGCTTGAAAGGACTTCCATGGTGTAGGTGATTCTTCCTGGCAGTGAGAACTTGTAGGTCCCATTCTGGTTCACGGCTGCCCATGCCGCAGTATCATTGTTAATTTTTGTTCCCATACTGATAAAAACAAAGGCATTTGCCGGATCTATTTTGCCCTGGAGATTCACTGCCCCGGAATGGCTCACCTGAGAACCCCACATTGATACTGGAAGGGATGGTCCTGTGGTAAGGTGTGCCATAGGTTTCATTTGAGAGGACCACCAGACTGATAAGCCCTGAACGGTTTCGCCTGTATTGGAACCGTAATTGTATGCTGCAGGCAATTTGGTGTATGTCCCATCAGCACCTAGAAACTTTAATGTCAGCTGCCCGTTGGCATCGTAAATGCTGGTGGTGCTTCCCATGCCCGGCCCTGTCACTGCAAGCTCAACATCTTTCAGAAGCCCTGAAGGCGTCTTTGAAAAACCATCCACAATGAACTTGCCCTGTGAGCCTGAACCACCTGCTCCTGCAGCTGAAAAAATAACAGTGTCGTACGTGATTCCCGGTGCAGCGGTTCCATGTTCTCCAGTACCTGTTGAATACTGGAATATCACTGCATTGCTGCCCCCTATAATGCCTGTATTCACATATAGGGCGACCGTATTCTCACCAGACAAGGTGAATTCAGGCCCAACATAGTAATACATCAATCCAGGTATCATGTTGCCATTTCCAGACATGATTCCCCCATTAGGGAATGAGAAAGACGGGCTGGATAGGTCCCAGATATTCGAAATGACCTGCGCCTCACCTGTTGATGGCGTGTAGAGCATTATATTCTTTATCCAGTAGAAGGAATTGCCATGCGAACCTGGGAATGAAAGAACAGCGGAGAGTTGAACCGCAACTGTCCCAGGGTTGTTGTTCATTAAGTACTGTGCCTTAAGGCTTTCAAACATGGCCGTCCCCAGGAAACTGGTTGTATTGTACTGATAGGGGATCTTCAGTCCTGATGGCTCCATGTACCCGTAATCAGTAACTCCCATTGGAGCAGGAGAAGCTGTGTATAACGGATTTACGCCACCATCCGCCAGCTTTTGTGCGAAGATATTTGGCAGGTAGATATACTCTGAGGGGACCCCAGAGTCTGCTGCCATTTCAAATACAGCCCTAGGATCAGAAATCATAGGGCTTGCTGGATCATATGATTGAGTTGCCACTGAGTCAGTTGAGATAGAGGCTGCAACAGTGTTCTCAGTACCTCCCCCTTCAAATATAAAAGGCAGGAGCGACGCCATAACCGTTATACCAACTATGAGTGCAACAAGCCCACGCTTGCTAATGTGCCCCATATATATCGTTTAAATATCTTTCATAAGAGTTTATCCTTAATGCATTACCTGTAAAGGTGAAATTATTGCGTATTAGCTTGAATGCTGATGGAAAGGATTTTATTTGTTAGTGTTGAGGAAAATATATTTTTGCTTTAGCTAAGGGAAATGAAAAACAAAAAAATAAGATAAATAAAAAAGGTAAAAAAAATTAATTTATTTAATCGAGTTCGTTCAATGCCTTCTCAGGAGCAGGTAAGCGATTCCGAATCCGGCCGCAATCCCAACTACGGCGCCGATGCTCATCAGCCCTGCAGTGAGTGCGTGGTTGGGTGTTTCAGCGTATGTGATTGAAACATTTGCATTATTGCCGCTCACGATCACATAGCCTGCATTCTGTTGCAATGTGTAACCGCTTATTGTCTGAGCCTGGTAGGTGTAATTGCCGTCCTTGACTTCAAAGGCCATAGTTGCTGAAGTAGAGTTCACCAGATGGCCGCTGAAGTTGAGTGCCCACTGTGTGCCGCTCTTAAGGCCATTTGCGTTAAAGTATACTGTGTAAGTCTGCTCAGAGAATGATACCTGTTCACTCAGGGGTTGCCCATATACTGAGAATGTTCCAGTGCCTGCATCAGATTTGTAGCCTGTTGGGGCAATAACAGTGTACACATACGTGCCATTGGGGAGTGGAACTTCCAATGAAGAACCCGTTGCAGAATATGTTATTCCATTGATGATTACTGACCATCCGCTTCCAGCCGGTAGCCCTGCGGCAGAGAATGTTGCCATGAAGTAACCAAGAACGAACTTTATGGGTTCAGTAGTGTTGGCACCATTCATGAGCACTAGACCCGGGCTGGGTATTGGCAGATAGTAATGGTTCCCTGATACTGTGTATTTGTATGTTCCATTTGGCATCGTGAACGATATGCTGCTTCCAGTAGTGCTCTTCACATTGCCTGAGAGGTTAACTGACCAGCTGTCACCAACGGGATGGCCTGTCTGCGTGAAGGTTATCTGGTGTACTATCAGTGTGAAATTGAGATCTTTCACAATGTTCTCACCGTAAACCAATGCATAACCACTGCTTGGTGAGGCCGAATATATGGAGGGCTTGTCTACTTTGTAATTGTAGGTGCCATTCATCATCTGGAACTGTATCTGTGTCTCAGTAGTGCTGATTGTGGTCTTATCAAGTGTTACTCCCCAGGATGTTCCAGAGGGAAGCCCATTGGCGTTGAAGGTAACAGTATACTTGGTTGGGACCAGCGGATAATAATCTCCACCCGTTGCAATATTACCTCCATCAGTGTATGGAATTGTCCCGTCAAATGATTCCCAGTAGTTTCCACCCTGGTAGCTCGTTTCTACAATGGACCCTGTCAGGTTATAACCCATTACAGTGTTCACATAAGACAGGTTGTATTTCTGGCCAAGATCCCACATGTTGGTGTATGTTGCATTTGCCTGTGCAAACTGGTCGTATGATGGGTTCACAACTGAACTTCCCTGCCCGAAGTAATTGTTGTAGACAAGGTTTCCTGAGCTCATCATAAGGATCGAGACCGGATCAGTGCCTTTGAGCAAGCCTCCTGCATACTGGGTTTCAGTGATCGGGTCAGTTGAGAAGTGGTTGCCCCAGATGGTACCTGCCCCACTGCCACTGTTGTTATTGTACACCAGCAAACTTTCACCCATGGTGCTGAACTGGTTTGATGCCACCAGGAAATTAGTTGAATCCCAGAATATCACGTTTGCAGCCGGGAATCCGCTCAGGGAATGGGCATTCCAACCGGAAATAGATTGTGCATCCTTCAAGACTATGTTACTAGTATTGATGAACTCAAAGTTCAGATTGTTGAAAGAAGGCAGTCCAAATGTCAGCAGAGTTGCAGCCATGAATGATGGATACTTTATGGCGAAGTTTGGTGGGCTGTTTAACACAACTGACGCATTAGTGTTGGATAGTTGGACTCCTGCAAAGGTCGGGAACATGTAGTCATTTGTTCTTGCGAACAGTGAATTCAGAGGCCCATACTGGTTATTTTCTATGATATACGGATCTCCGGGTGTGCCATCACCAACAAAGGTATTTGGTGTGATATTCTTAACATTCACAACCCCTGTGAAGTTTGAACTTCCAAGTGTCAAGTACGCCAGTTGGGAGTTTCCATTGGCATACAGTGGTGTATAGATTCCCGTTGACCTGTTGAAGTCCAGTGAGACATTGAAATAAGCTGTGGTTTCGTTTTCATCTGCTCCACCCCCACCATGTGAAGTGTTAGTTGACCCTCCTCCTTCTGTCGTATTTGTCTCCTCTTCAGGAAACATGTCAGAGGAGGTGAATATATAGGGGGTGAACTCGCTCATTACAACTGCCCCGGAGTAATCTATTCCACCAGGCATTGCATAGAGATATGTACCATTGGGGTTTACAGGTGCCCAGCTTGCTTTGGAACTGTCGAAAGTTGTGCCGGCATTGATGAAGTAGAACGCGTTGGCTGGATTAACAGTTCCCTGAATGTTCGTGCCTCCAGACCTTATAGCATCAGAACCCCACATGGGGACCAGTATGGAAGGGCCTGTGCTCAGGTGTGCGATCGGGGTTTTCAGGGAAGTAAACCAGACTGAAAGGCCCTGGATGGTTTCACCAGTGTTTGACCCATAGTTGAATGCTGATGGGACATTGGAATAGGTACCGGTGGACCCCTTGTACTGCAGCTTGAACTGGTCATTTGCATAGTAAATGTTTGTGGAACTGCCTCCACCAGGCCCTGTTGCCATCAATTCAGCGTCGTACAGAAGGCCGGAAGGTGTCTTATGGTTTCCGTCCACTAGAAACGCAGCAGATGAAGCTGGAATAAGAGTTCCTGGGAGTACTGAATTGAATGTCACTAGATCGTAGGTGGTTTCAGGCACGGTTGAAGAACTCTCCGTACCGGTGATCTCATAGGAGAAAGCGACTGCATTGTTAAGATCGTTCATCACGGAATCGACATAGACTATGGCCGTAAATGTTGCAGGAACGTTGATTGTTGGACCCGCATAATAATAGAACAGCCCTGGGACAACCATTCCATTACCCGATAATATAGTGTCATTCTGCATCAACATTGACGGGCTGGAAAGGCTCCAGATGTTTGATACGAATTGCATCTGGCCCAGTGATGGAGTGTAGAGCATGACGTTCTGTATCCAGAAAACATTGTTTGGGTCGCCTGCGATCGTTACGTGGTCTAGGACTGTGTTAAGCTGTATAGCAACAGTCTTTTGTGCTTTACTCTGCAGGGAATTGGCTACCATGCCCTCGAACATAGCAGATCCGAGGAAGCCGCCAGTGGTGTAGGAATATCTAGTGGTTACTCCACTGTTTATGGAATAACCGAAATCTGATACACCCATTGGGGCGGGAGATCTGTCATAAGCAGGAGTTACAGTGCTGCTTGTGGCATTAAAGTTCAGGTTCGGCAGGTACGCGTACTTTGCGGGGACGTTGTTCTCACTCAGCAGGGCCAGCAATTGGTTTGCATTTAGCGGTGCCGAAGTTAAAGAGGGTGAGTATCCAACCATCCCACTACTTGTTTCTACAGCCTGGCTGGCTGCAGTCTCGCCAGGAGATCTCTGAGGGATTTCATACAGCACAGCGAGTGCCGAAAGAACCATGGCGGCGGCTACAATCAAGACCAGCGCTCTCTTTTTACTAGAGGTGTCCACTTTTAGTCACCTTGTAATAAAACTATGTGGGCTCGGCTCATATCCGCTGTTCCTTACCTTTTATATATAAAAGTTCCTTGAGCTTATATAAAAGCAATATCCATATGTTGTTATGGAAGTATTCTCTTTTTTAAATAAACAGCCTTCTTAAGAAACGGGCCAGTATAAAGAAATTGATAAAAATAAATTATTGGAAGGGACCGGAAATGGTGATAAGATTCCCGGCTACCTCTTCCTTATGAGATATATGCCAATACCTGCTCCAGCAGCTATACCAATTGCCGCACCGGCCAGTATGAGCATGGAACCGGTGAAGTAATCTGGGTTCTTCGTGAAGTTCACATTGACATTCTGGGGCTGGCTTGCCACATTTACATACCCTCCGTCGGAAGCAGCACTATATCCGCTTGCACCGGAGATTGTGTAGGTGTAGTTCCCTGCAGGCACTTCAAATGTAATTACTGAAGAGGTTGAGTTGTGGGTCACTCCACCAAGGGTGACTTCCCAGGGTGTGCCGACTGATACACCATGGTGCTCAAATGTAACTGTATAGGTCTTCTGGTATATAGTAACATTTAGGGATGTATCAGAATCAAGCACGAGCAGTGATCCAGTGGAAGGAGAGGCCCAGTATTCCGAACCTGTTGTTATGTCATAATCATACAATCCATTTGGTTTGAGCATTGAAAAGCTGTTTCCAGAAACTGAGTAGACTTGCCCTGCCAGGTCGATGCTCCAACTTGTTCCGGTGGTATGGCCGGCGAAGTTTAAGGTCACCTTATGGAGTGTCGTTGCAAATGTTACATTAACAACCTGATCCTGCCCGTAAACCACAATCCTGCCACTTGGTTGCGTAGCAGCATAATTCAAAGGCCCCGTGATTGTGTAGTTGTATGTACCATTCTGTAAGTTAAAAGTGATCGTATCCGTGGCTGATGATATTGCTTGGCCTGATACATTTGCTGTCCAGGTTGAACCAGAAGGCAGACCTGCCTCGACGAATTTCAACTCATATTGAATAAGAGTGAATGTTATGTACTGTGTCACTGGTGAACCATAAACAAGCACTACACCACTTGAAGGGCTGGCCATATAGACAGTTGGATTGTTGACCAGGAATGAATGCGAACCATTAGCGAGCTGGAATGTTAATGAACTGTAAACGGTGCTCATTGTGTTTGTGCCGTCAACAGTTACAGACCAGGAGGTCCCCTGCGGTAACCCAATGCTTGTGAAAGTAACATAATATGTAGTAAGCACAGCGTCAACCGTTTGCATTGCTTGGCCAGATGGCCCGTTGGCATTCTCGTTACCTGAAGGGATGGAACCAATCAGGTAGCCTGGGGTCTGCTCACCTTTGGCATTTCCGCCGAATAGCGGAGCCTGAAATAATATGGCAATTGATGACATTACCATGACAAATGCCAGTGAAGCGACCAGGACTCGTTTTTTAGTAGAGGCGTCCATTTTTTGTGTCACCTTATTAAAAAGATTCCTTTCTGAATGATTAGCGCTTTACCTTACCTTTAAGGAAACTACGGTTTCCAGAGAGGCAAGAATTCATTAATGGGCTCTCAAAAGATTTAATACTGCGATTAAAAGTAAAAAAAGTAAATTAAAAAAACTGGACAGGGGAAATTTATTTCTTCCCTGTCCGAGATATAACAATAATTAGTGCCGCTACCACTATTACCACAACGATTCCAATTGCCACCCAGAGGTAAGGCGATAGGCCGGGGGTTGGTGAAACTGACGTGCCGGTTATCTCAAGGGTGTGGGTGGAGAAGTGCGGTGCGTGGATAATTACAAGTGTGCCACCATTCACTGCAACCATGTAGTATTGTGCCTGGCTCTGCGAAGTAGAGTTGAACAGCCCGTTTGCATCCTGCAACTGGGTCATGACCTGGTTGTCCAGTTTGAGGGTAAACTGTGACCCATTGGAGATGACACTGTTGGGAATGAAGATCGCAATGTTTGCGCCCTGCTGAACCTGTGATGATAGCTGAACCTGTACCCTGTTCTGGTATGCGTTCTGAACCTGCAGGTTCAAGGAGGAGTTGTAGTAGTATGTGTAGTTATAAGGTGAGGCCTGCCCTGTGCCAATTGACAGAAATGCACCAAGTTTTCCGTGCTGCATTGCATATTGGAGCTGATTCTGGAGCTGCGAAGTATAATTGAGCAGGTGGTTCTGTGCCACGAACTGCACATATGACACTCCGGTTGTGCTTATTGAAATTGTGTTTCCAACCACAGATACGGTTCCATCATGGATGAATAGCTGCCCTTTGAAAGTATCATTGGATATTGATATGATTGTTGGGGCTGCCATTATGCTGAACTGGTTCCCTACGGTCATTCCAGTGTAGTTGCCGAAACTATGGCCGTACGCGTGCCCGATGCCAGCCGGATTGTGCAGGAAGTGTATTGTAGATATACTGAGCCCAGGTGCTACAACCATGGAAAGTGTTCCGTTGTTGGTAAAGAAGCTTCCTAGAGTTGCGATGTTGTTATAGACCTTGTAGATTGAAGTCTGATTGGCAAAAAACATTGCGTTCCCGGCCAGGATGGGGTCAGTGCTTGGGAATAGCGGTGAGAGGTATCCGTTTCCGAAGTTCCCATTGCCCCTGGTTGAAATGCTGCTGAACACCACTGTGTCGGAGTAGAGGTTGGTGTAGTCATGAATGGTGCCTGTGGCATTGTCAAAGATCAGGGACAGGTATGTTCCCGACACTTCCCCGGTTGATGGATCATAGGAAAGAGGATTGATGCTCAGGCTCTTGTTCAAAGCCTGCTTCTCTATTGAATACTTTATTGTGCCGCTGGGAGTTATTGCGGCAATAAGTGAGGACCCAGGGGCAAGGCTTCCATTCATAATGGTTATTGTTTTTCCGTCAGAGGAAAGCGTGGATGGGGAATTTGCCATGTAGAGAATGAATCCATCAGTCACATTCATTCTGTAAATTGTATTGTCAAAGAAACTCATCATGAGTGAATTTGTGTTAGCTGAGTTGTAAAATCTCAATAGTTCAGAGGCAGACACGGGAGCAGCTGCTGATGGCAGAGCAATGGAGATAGATGGATACACCCCGGGAGTGGCAAAAGTGGTTGACATCAGTAGCATGTCGTTGTCGTCAGTTGTGTACAGGGACACATTGTTCAATGTGGCAACCTTATTTACGTCACAGTATTCCTGTTGAGCAACTGTTGAGTTCATCCCGGATGTAACGACCTGAGAAGCTGTAAGGATTGTATAATTGGGACTGGTATAATTGATGTTGTAAATAGTACTAGTTACAGGGTCGTAGGACAGGGAATAATTGCCAGCCTCGACCGCGGTAACCTGTGCAGAGGCGTTACCGGCGAGTATTGCAACCGATGACAATAACATCATGAATGCCATGATCATTATCAGCGATTTCTTAGTTAGTGATTTACCCATATAAGTCACCAACAATTCAATTAAAATTTTACTCTTTATTTCGATTCCTCATAGATAAGGAAAAATGCGGTTTCCCATAGAATTGGGATCTGCTGCTGGGTCAGCCCATGCCCACACAGGCAATGGACATGATTTGCGATTTTTAGTCATTATTGATAAGACCTGAAGAGAGAGAAGTTACAGACCTAAGGTGGTTTTAATATTGCCAACAATATGCACCTGTCGTAACAGGCGTGTTGGACTGAAAGCTTGAGGCTTTGATCAGCAATACCATTATGATTTGGGCGGAGGAGGGAGGCAGATGATTTTCAAAGGCGGGAACGATGTTGAAAGCGCATCAAGGGGTGCAGCAAAAGAAAAACTGGCCATATTCTCCTCCATCACCCTGATATACACGGGCTACAGTGCAGCTTATCTCTTCATCTCACTGTTCCTGCTCCAGCAGAGAAATGCCCCCCTTCCTGAGATTGGAATCATCTACCTTGCAACAGGGGGAGTAGACATTCTGGTACAGATGGTTGGGGGTCGTCTATCCGACCGGCTGGGAACCAAAACGGTCATGATGCTTGGACTTGCAGGCTCAGTTGCCCTTTACTTCTTTTTCATACTGCTTGTGATAACCAATGGGCCTGTTCCACTATTCATAGTTTCTTTTCCAATACTAGGACTATTTGGAGGGCTATTCCAGCTTGCACTTTCATCCTATGTTTCAGACAGGGCAAGGGATGAGATGGCTGGTGGACTATCCCAGCTTTATGTTGGGCTCAATTTCGGCTTCACCATTGGGCCAGTCACCGGTGGATTCGTTATCAGTTATCTTGGGTATTCCTACCTTTTCCTCCTTGGCCTGCTGACAACCTTTGTCGCAATCGGAGTGATCGCATTTGGAGTAAAACTGAATCCAAAGTATGCAGAAAGGGCCAGACCGTCATCCAGGAGTGAAAAAACCAGTGTGTTGCGGCAAAGAGGGATATTTCCCCTCCTGATGCTCGTTTTTGTCTCGTGGTTTGTCATCTCCTACCAGGCCGTTCCACTATCGATATTTGAATCAAAGTTTCTTGTTCTTACCAGTATAGAAATTGGATTAGTGCTCAGCACCAATGGGCTGCTTATCACCCTCTTCCAGGTGCCGATTTCAAAGCTCATTGGAGTTGAGAAAAATGGAAAGCTACTGCCAGTTGCACTTGGTTCTGTCATAATGGCAGCCGGATACTCCCTTATCTCAGTTTCTCACACTTTTCTCCCTATGATAGCTGCAATTTCCATAACAACTCTTGGGGAAATGATGATTGCAGTGCCTACCCAGGTAGTGATTACATTGTTCTCCAAAAGCCACAACAGAGGAGAATACCAGGG
This sequence comes from Thermoplasmata archaeon, assembly GCA_021811525.1. The sequence goes on from JAJZOK010000151.1 coordinate 10,699, forward strand.
ATACTACTTTGCATTCTCACGTGGAGGTGCTTCATTCTCCTCATTCGCTGCACTTATACTTTTCAGTTACTTCATTTACCATGCACAATATGCCTGGTATGTAGTCATAATTCTCTCCCTATTTGCGGCCCTGGCTTATTCCATGCTGTCCCCAACAATCGCAAAGGAATACAGGGTGTCGGCGGAACAGCAAATATGAGCGGGATGGATGAATTAATACCAATATTTGAGTTATAACTTATACTTTTAATACCTCTCAGATATACTGTGTTATGTTAGGTGAGGCGTATGCTAAGCCCATAAGACCCTTCCACATCAAGAACATTATTGTCAATGGGGTCGGAGTCCTTTCAGATTCCTACAACCTTTATGCCATATCCCTGGTATTTTTCTCCATTACAGGGTACCTGCATGTTGGTTATGTTGACTATTCCGTGCTGACTGCTTCAGGTTACATAGGAGCAGGAATAGGGGCCATACTTTTCGGGGCAGTGGCTGACAGAATTGGCCGAAAACCAATGTACGGCATTGATCTTGCCCTTATTTTCCTTGGCTCTGCAGCACAGTTCTTCACCACCAGCTATTCTTTTCTTTTTATCGCGAGGCTCATCATGGGATTCGGCATCGGAGGAGATTATGTCATGTCACCAGTAATAATGGCTGAGAATGCCAACACCAGAGACCGCGGCAAACTCATGGCCACCACATTTTCAATAATGTACCTTATAGGCGCTGTGCTTGCCGCCTTTGTTGTACAGGTGGCTGGAGCCTTCCTGAACCCATCAGAGGCCTGGAGGATCGAACTGGCATTTGGAGCCGTGCCTGCCCTCTTTGTCATTTATTACCGCAGGAAGATCCCGGAAACCTACAGATTCAAGACCAGGGTAAAGGGAGATGCGGATTCCAATTTCAGCGCTTCAGTGAAGCCAGAAAAAGGCATAAAGCTCAGGAAAGACAATGTGGATTACGCCTCAAGATTCATCAGGTCCCTTCCCGTGATTCTTGCAGGCAGCATATTGTGGGTCCTGTATGATGCATATTCCAGCACATTTACGATCTTTGGCCCGATAACTATAGCGGGCAACCTTGGATTGACTCCGGTGGGATTTACCTATATTGCAGTTTTCCTCGCAGGAATACCGGGAACTATCATTTCTCTGCTCCTAATAGACAGGGTTGGGCGGAAAAAGCTTGTCGTGATGGGTTACCTTGGGGTGTTCGTAGCCCTTCTTCTATATTCCCTCCTCCTGGTGGATCCACATATATTTGGAATTCCGCCATCGGACGAAATCCTCGGGAGCCTTGTCGGAATAGCGGCGGTACTCGGTATGACATTTTATATGTTCAACTACCTCTTCTCTGCTGTTGGCCCCGCAACCATAATTGGCGGAACCGTAATCGTCCCGGAACTGATCCCTACTAAGGTCAGGGCAAGCGGACAGGCCCTTAATGTCTTTATAGACAGGATTTCTGCCGCTGCATTCATTAGCCTTTTCCCACTCCTTCTCAAATTCTTCGGGCTGGGAATCATGATTCTCCTATACGCCATAATTGCAGTTGGTTCAAGTGTCCTGATGTATTTTGCGCTGCCCGAGGCAAAGGGAAAGACATTGGAGGAACTTGCCAATGAACCAATAGAAGCTGGCAAGGCGCAGGAATCCGGCTCTTGAGAAATAGATGCGCATTATCATAAAATTGAACCATTTTCTTTTCTTATTTTTAAATTGAAAGCCTGTGGCCAAAATTTTTGACTCTGAGCTTGCAGAACCTTTTAATTTTAACTTTCCTATAGCATTGCAATGACTGGTGGGAAGACTATATGGGAAAATCTGAAGCCTGATGAGGAAAAGAAACTGGAATCGGTCTCGTCAGGATACATAGATTTCCTCTGCAGGGCAAAGACTGAAGCAGAGGCAGTGGATTATTTCATGGAACATTTAGGGCAAAACGGTTTCCAGGACCTGGAAAAACTGGAGATTCTCAAACCTGGTACGAAATTCTATTACAACCATATTGGAAGGGCACTTGCAGCAGGAATTGTTGGAAAGAATGGGCTGAATAACGGGTTGTACATAATTGCCTCACACATAGACTCTCCCCGCCTTGACCTTAAGCCAAAGCCACTATACGAAGATTCAGAAACAAATACTGCCCTGCTCAAGACGCAATATTATGGCGGGGTGAAAAAATACCAATGGGTCAACATTCCCCTTGCATTGCACGGCAGAATCTTCACAAAGGACGGCAGAGTAGTTAAGGTGAATCTTGGAGAGGAGGAGGATGACCCGGTCCTGCTGATTCCCGATCTGTTGCCCCACATATCGAAGATGCAAAGAGACAGGAAACTGTTTGAGGGAATCGAGGCAGAGGAACTGAATGCAGTTGCTGGCAGCAGGCCCGGAGACTACAAAGAAGAGAAATTCAAGAGCCATATGCTCAAACTGCTAAAGGACAGGTATAACGTTGAAGAAGAAGACTTCGCATCCGCAGAGCTTGCCCTTGTTCCTGCGGGAAAAGCAAGGGCTGGTGGATTTGATTCCTCCCTTGTCATTGGCTACGGGCATGACGACAAGGCTTCAGCTTACACTTCCTTCAAAGCATTCCAGGATGTGGGCGAACCTGATGACACTGTCCTTGTTATGTTCTTCGACAAGGAGGAGATTGGAAGCCAGGGAACTTCAGGCTCCCAGTCAAATTTCCTTGAATACGTTGCAACAATGCTTCTCCACAAGCTCACCGGGCAATCTGACAACTACCATCTTCTCTCACTCCTGAGAAGAAGCAATGTCATCAGTTCCGATGTGGATGCGGCAATGGACCCAAGCTTCAAGAATGCCCATGACGCACACAACGCTGCAAAGCTAGGTTCTGGCATAGTCATTGCAAAATATTCCGGATACGGGGGGAAGTTTGAAGGCTCGGAAGCTCCTGGAGAGTTTGTTGCATTTGTCAGGAAAATCTTTGAGAAGCATAATGTGCCATACCAGTTCGGGACCCTTGGCAAGGTTGACGAAGGCGGAGGAGGCACTGTGGCCCAGGATTTCGCAAGACATGGAATGAATGTGGTTGATGCCGGTGCCCCTGTGCTAGGAATGCATGCGCCATTCGAGATTGCGAGCAAGGCAGACCTGTACAGTTGCTACAAGGCTTACAAAGCATTCATGTTGCACTGAGGTGCAACTTAATTTAATTCAGCAAAAAAATGTCATGGGTTGCCTAGAATCATGGAAAGAAGGAACAGCGCTATTATTCCATAAATGAAAACAAGAATGAAGCGCCTGAACATGTAATAGTTCATAATCTCACTGATTAAAAATACAAGTCAAAAGTATAAACGTCTGTCCTAATATGTTATAAACTGTATTTATAAATATTTAAAGTCAATAATCATTCTAAAGCTTTAGATTCCTTGAAGAGAGCGGCACCCAGAGAATACAGTGCCGCCTTCCACCTCGGGGATCAGGGGGTTTGAAAAAATCATGGCAGATCTGGCAGAAATACTCATGATCGAACACATGGCGATAAGGCATATCAGGAATAAAGTGGAAAGAAAACCCGATTACCAGATGCTCGATGAATTTCATGACTACCTGAAGAGATGCCACATTGAAATTGAGGAGAAAATACTATTTCCCATCCTTCTTGACAATCCATCAGAAAGCGATCCTGGCTTCAAGGAAGAGGCGAAGCGAATCATGGCAGACCACAAGCTTATTCAGGCCCTGTTCGAGAACCTGGCCAGATGGTCTGAAAGGCAGGACATTGCCAATTTCAAATCCAGGTTTCCCCTTTACTTCAGGCTTCTTCAGGAACACAATGACAAGGAGGACGCCTCTGTTTTTCCACACTGGAAATCCATTGGAGTAAGGGAACTCAAGTCTGCAAAGCTTGAAGCATCCAGCGTAATCGAGTCTTTCGGCAGGAAACGTTACCTTGAAGTAACAGGCCTTAGTGAGGACAGTTATGCTTATATTATCAAGTAACTTTTTCATCCCCCAGGCCTTAATTTATCCCGATGAACTCATTACCACAAGAATCCCTAAACGCATTCTGAAAAACGGTTTTTCTGTTATATCTAATACTTTAGGTTTTATGGTTAAGTCAGGCACATTATTAATTTAAAACACAGTGAACCACTTTTTCTTGGTTCACCTTAAAATGAACAGGTGAGGAGATGGAAACATTAGTGGAACATAAGTCTCTAAGGACAAGGAGAATATATGCCATGCCGGGGCAGCCTGGGAGCATTGTATCCGTGAAGGCGAAATATGAGAACTTCATAGGAGGAAGGTGGATAAAGCCCTCAATGGGGCATTACATGGACGACCTGTCCCCGGTGAATGGGAGGCGAATCACAAAGGTCCCTAGATCCACCATGGAAGACGTTGAGCTGGCGCTAGATGCGGCGCATGAAGATAAGGATGCTTGGGCAGAGACTTCCCTTGCAGATCGTGCCATGGTGCTGAATAGAATTGCTGATGCCATTGAATTGAACCTTGAGATGCTTTCAGTAGCTGAAACCTACGAAAGCGGGAAGCCAGTAAGGGAAACACTCAATCAGGACATACCACTGGCTGCGGACCATTTCAGGTACTTCGCCGGAGCCACCCGTACCCTTGAAGGATCAATCACGGAGATTGACAGGGACACAGTCTCCTATCACTTCCATGAGCCAGTTGGAGTAGTTGCCCAGATCATACCCTTTAACTTTCCAATCCTCTTGGCGGCATGGAAGATAGCCCCAGCCCTTGCTGCTGGCAACTGCACAATAGTCAAGCCCTCTTCCTCTACGCCCTGGTCCATACTGAAACTCATGGAACTTATACAGGATATTGTGCCCCCAGGTGTTGTGAACGTGATTACCGGGCCGGGCCCTGAAATCGGCAGGGCCCTTGCCAGCAACAGGAGAGTTGCAAAGGTTGCGTTCACGGGAAAAACAGTTACAGGAAAGCTCATAATGCAATACACTGCCGAAAACCTCATCCCTTCCACTACAGAACTGGGAGGGAAGTCGCCGAACATATTCTTCGAGGATGTAATGTCAAAAGATGATGAATTCCGTGAGAAAGCAATAGAGGGCCTGGTGTTGTATGCATTCAACAAGGGAGAGGTTTCCACATGCCCCTCCAGGGCATTGATCCAGGAGTCGGTTTACCATGAGTTCATGGACCTCGCACTTGACAAGATCAGGCGCATCAAGGAAGGAAACCCATTTGACACATCAACCCAGGTTGGGCCCCAGGCTTCCGAACAGCAACTAGAGAAAGTAATGGCCTATGTTGACATTGGAAAGCAGGAAGGTGCAAAACTTCTTATTGGTGGCCACAGGGCAAAGGTAGCCGAGTCCATTAAGGACGGATACTACTTTGAGCCAACAGTGTTTGAAGGGGACAACAGAATGAGGATTTTCCAGGAGGAAATCTTCGGCCCAGTCCTTTCAGTCACCACATTCAAGGATGAAGCTGATGCAGTACGTATCGCTAACGACTCTGCCTTTGGCCTCGGTGCAGGGGTCTGGACAAGAGATTCTATGAGGGCCTACAGAATAGGAAGAGCCATAAAAGCTGGAAGAGTCTGGATAAACAACTACCATATCTATCCTGCTGGGCCTGCTTTCAGCGGATACAGGATTTCAGGGATTGGAGGGGAGAACCACAAAATGATGCTTGATCAATACACGCAGACAAAGAATCTGCTCATAAGCTACAATTCTAAGCCAATGGGGCTGTTCTGAAATGAGGAGAGAATGACAGGAGAGCGCGTGACGGCAACGCCTGAAGCCAGGGAGGCAATACAAAGGCTGAAGAGAGAAGTAGGGCCAATAATGTTCTACCAGCCCGGCGGCTGCTTCGACGGCAGCCTCCCGATCTGCTTCAAACTAGTGGAATTTATAATCGGTGAAAACGATATCTTTCTAGGCAAAGTAGACGGCACTCCTGTCTACATTGACAGCAGGCAGTATGAAGAGTGGAAGAATACACAGCTTGTGCTGGATGTTGCACCCGGGGAATCAGTAGGATTTTCCATCGCTGCCGGGGATAACCTCCATTTTGTAACCAAGTCAAATTTCATGAAGGCTGATTTCGTCATTAGATAGCTTTGTGAAAAAAGTCAAGAAGTATGTTAATAAGTCTCAAATCGGGCCACTTATTTCAGGATCGATCCTATTCTATGTACCGCCTTTAACTTGTTGCAGATGACTCTGACTCAAGCTCGAGGCCTTTTTTCCTTTCGGAGCCACGGAAAAATGACATTACGCCTGCAAGAATCAAAAATGCAAGGCAGAGCCATAGGGCAGAATGGATTCCACCAAGGAACTGCCTGGAAACTCCACCATCCAAAGAACCTTCCCCGAGAAAAACCTTGAATGCCACGTACCTCGGAACGCTTAAAGAAGCAACTGAGATAGATATGACGTAGCTTAGCAGTGTGCCTATGGACGATAGTGTTCTCAGAAGCCCTGAGATAGAGCCATAAAGGTTCCTTGGTGTGCTGGACATGACGGCACTGCTGTTGGAGGGCCAGAACATGGCCCCACCTATGCCTGAAATAACGGAAGCAACAATCAAGACTAGAATGCCGGTGTTCACCTGAAGCTGCAGGTATATCAGCACAGCAACTGCCATCATGAAAATGCCAATGGATGCAACTATTGAGGCCCCGAATCTGTCAGAGAGGCCTCCCATCTTTGGAGAAACCAGGCTCGAAATAATGTATCCCGGGACAAGCAGAAGGGAAGCGTCAAGCGGATCGTATCCTCTTATTCCCTGAAGATACATAATGAGCAGAAAGACCACCGCAAGATAACCAAGTGCCTGCATGAGAGATGCAAGAAGAGAGAGCGAAAGTGAGTGCACCTTGAAGGCTTCCAGCCTGATGACGGGATTGCTTGGGTACCTTTCGTAAATTATGAATGGAATTATTAGCGCTCCTCCGATGGCTATAAGAGACAGGTTGAACGAGTTGATCCCTCTGCCAGCAATGTCAGTGGCCCCGTAAGATGCAAGGGTAAGGGACGCGGTAAGAAGCCCCATTCCAACATAGTCGATTTTTGCGTCTTTCTTGTTGTTGTCTCGGATGAATGTAATTCCAAGAATGAATCCTATAAGGCCTATTGGGATATTTATGAAAAATATATACTGCCACCCTAGAAAAGTTGTTATTATCCCCCCGAGTACTATTCCAAGGGTACCACCAATGCTCCAGCCCATGGAGGTATATCCGAATGCCTTTCCCCTTTCTTTCGGACCGAAGTAATCTGCAATTATGGCATTGCTGTTTGCCTGCATGAGGGCAGCTCCGATAGCCTGAATCCCTCTGAAAGTAACCAGGTAGTAAATCCCCGGTGAAAATCCGCAGGCTGCCGACCCGGCAGTGAATATCACGAAACCAGCGTTGAAGATTCTTCCCCTGCCATATATGTCACCCAGCCCGCCAAGCTGAGTTGTTAGCACGGCCACAATAAGCAGGTAGATTATGATTATCCAGATTGAGATGAAAAGATTTGCAGACAGGCTAGACGTAATTGTTGGTAGTGCAAGAATGACAATTGTGGTGTCTATTGCTGACATCAGGGTTCCAATAAGTACGCTCAACAGTACCAGATTCCTGTGTGAACCCATTTTTATTGCACCAAGTCAACCTTTGAATGGAGCCACTCGTTTGCAAGTTCTTCCCCGTGTTTCTTCATCATGTTGTAGTTGGTTTTCAATTGGCCAGCTGAAACACTGTCCCTTATCATTGCTGCATCTCCAGTCTTTTCGACAAGACCCAAGGTTTCAAGAATGCGTATTTTCCTTGGGTCAAAAGCTGGCCTTTTCAGTTCACGTGAATTCTTTGTCTCAAGATTGTAGAGGACAGTTTTCAGCAGCCTGCTGTTTTCGAAATCCTTGTACTTTTCATTTTCCCGCAGGCCGGAAAAGCTTGCCGCCAGTATTTCCCTTATCCTTCCGTTTTCAGGGATGGGAACAGAGAAATTTGCCTTGGCTGGATATATGAACCTTACCCGACCCGCGGAGTTGCCTTTTAGCTCGTGAAACAGATATAGGATGCGAACATCTGAATTTAACAAGAATGCTCTGTGAATTCCCTCTGTTGACATAGCAAGATCTCCCTCAACCATACCCATCATATGTTCCGGCATGAAATCGTCAGGCAGGAATGCATTATTCTTAAGGTCAAATATAGCTTCTTCAATCTTAACTGGCCTGTCATTCTGGGCGACCTTTTCGATCGAGAACTGATACAGATGAAGATTCATTGCATCCTTAACCATCATTGTTTTAATGTCATGGGAATCGTGGGAGGCGTGAGCCTGCACTCCAAGGGACTCCCTCATTCTGAGCACCATTAACTGTACACCATCTTTTACGATTGGCTCAACCTTTGCGTCAGGTATTTCCTCTAGCTCTTCTAGGACAGCGTCCTCTGAAAATCCCGTATTAATGGAAATTGAGCTAATAGACCAGGGGGCCAGGACAGATTTACCTGCACCCGGTTCGTCCGGATTAAGAGGTAAAAAGTTCTCTAGGATATTCCTTATGGAATAAGTGTCATTGAGGTACTTCAGTATCTGGTTTTTAGCATCCATTGTTGTTTCTCCAGTATATTGCCATAGTAACCTGAAATTTAAGCTCTTTCAAGCCCATGGAGCGAATTACCCAAAATTTCCAATTTTCAACCCTTCATCAGCTAGATATAAATAGAAAGGTAACTTATTAGCTAACATTAACCTGTGAGGCAGGATTTCAATGTCTGGGGACCGTTTTAATTATTACCTCAAAATAATAATGAATTCTATTCTGGAAGATTTGCCATTGATAAATGAGCAGTTTGAGAACGACCCCTTCATCTCTTCTGCTGAGGCCGCTGAGCTTGAACGAGTACTTAACAGGCAACTGAACCTGTATAACCGATTCAGCCTGAAAGTTGTAAATTCATCAACTGGCAGGGAAGAACTCCCTCCAAAATCTGAACTTGACAATTTTGGCAATACATCAGAATTCCTTGGAGCTGAAAGTGCCTTTGGAATAGAATGGAAGATATATGGCCCAAATCCCGGTTTTGCGAATTCCCCCGTCAAGCGGTGGTATTTCAACAGGAAGATTTCGTCGCTGCTGAATGACATCCTCAAGGATGCGGTCCCTGGCAGAGTCAAGGATTACTTTGACTACCCCCCATGGATAATGGGCACACCATATGCACCTGGGACACTATATATGCCAATCAATGAGATAATTAACCTCGCAATCGCAAGAGGTACAATACCAGACTGGGACTACCTGGTTGCGAGAGGGCTACCAAAACCACTTGTGGACCTCATCAAAGCTGAAAACTTGGATTCCACACTTTGAATTTATCTCTGATTGCGGCATAAACATTGAGCAGATCTGAAAAATATCAGAATTCTGTTTCAGTGCTTGATGGTAACCTTTTTTATGATTGCTTTGTCTTTACAATTATGAAATACAGGGGAATAATCACGCCAATGCTGACTCCGTTCAAATCTGACGGCACAATTGATTATGACGCCACAAAGACCTTGATTGAGTACCTCAAAGGGATAGGGGTAACAGGACTTTTCCCTTGTGGGAGCACAGGCCTCTTTCCATTCCTGTCATTTGAGGAACGGGACAAGTTCATGAAATTCGTAATAGAAAATGCTGATGGCCTGAAGGTACTTGCTGGCGTTGGTTCTTCCTCGACCCAAGAGGCCATTTCACTTGGTAAGTCCATGGCTGATGCAGGAGCCGATGCATTGGTCCTGATGCCAACCTATTACATAACTCCTGGTCAGCCAGAGATAACAAGGCATTTCTCTGATTTCCTCAATAGCATTGACAAGGAAATGTTCATTTACAATATACCACAGCTATGCGGGGCCAGAATAGAGCTTGACACTATCAGGAAACTTAAAGGTCAGTATTCCCACATAGTGGGAATCAAGGAAAGTTCTGCCGATATGCGATATTTTTCAATGCTCATGGAATTTTCTGGAAACGACTTCAGCATCCTTCAAGGCCAGGATGACCTCCTTGTGCCTTCCATGTCAATTGGTGCAGATGGAGGAGTATGCGGCCTTTCCAATTTCTCATCCGCAGTAGTCAATGCTTACAATGAATACTATGAAGGGAGCCGATCCAAAGCCTCCGAGATACAGGTAAAGCAGATTGACCCTCTGCTCCACATCCTTCTAGGCACGACCTTCCCCTCAGGGTATTATTTTGCGTTTTACAGCAAGTTTGGAATCAAGGAGGGCGGGTTCAGGTCGCCCATGCTTGAGCCCACTGATGATAAGAAACATAAGATATCAGTAGCATTGAATCCTGAATAGCTCCAATAAACTATAAATAAACTCTTGGCTTTCCCTGTTACCTTAGTGAAGGAGGTTCCTAAATGGATAAAAATAGTTACGTGAAATTTGAAACTCCCGAGTCCGTGGAAAAGAAATTGTTGGATCTTGTCGAGAATTCTTTCAGAAGTGGAAAGATCAAGAAGGGAACTAACGAAGTTATCAAATCCATTGAACGAGGAGAAAGCAAGATAGTCGTTATTGCAGAGGATGTTACACCACCTGAAGTGGTATACTACCTTCCAATGCTTTGCGAAGAGAGAAAGGTACCCTATGCATACGTCAAGAAAAGAAGCGATCTAGGCGCAAAGGTCGGAATTGCATCTGCAGCATCCATATCCGTAGTGGACTATGGAAAGGGCGAAGACGTATACAAGCAGATTGTATCAGAACTGTCTGAAATAAAGAAGTAAGGTGAAAAGAATTGGCAGATGAAGGCACCCCTGCAGAAGTAGTCGAACTGATGGGCAGAACCGGAATGACTGGCGAAGCCACTACAGTAAAAGTTAGAGTACTCTCAGGCAGGGACCAGGGAAGAATCATCGCCAGAAATGTCCTTGGCCCGGTTAGAGTAGGCGACATCCTGATGCTCAGAGAAACCGCCAGAGAGGCCAAGAGGCTCTCCATACGGTGATAAAATGGCAACTAGAAACTGCAACTTTTGTGGCTCTCAAATAGAACCTGGCACTGGCATACTGTTTGTAAGGAAGGATGGAAACGTCATGAACTTCTGCAGCAGGAAGTGCGAAGTAAACATGATTGAGATGCACAGGGTTCCGAGAAGAGTTAGGTGGACCAACGAATACCACAACATCAAGGAAATGAAGAAGCAGAGCACCAAAAATTGATGGTGATATCATTGGAAAGAACTCTTATTTTAGTTAAACCGGATGGCGTCAAAAGGCGCCTCTCCGGAAAAATTTTAGCTCGATTTGAAGAAAAGGGAATGAAGATCGTCGCCCTTAAGATGCTTCAATTAAGCACTGAAAAGGCAGAACTGCATTACTCTGTACATAAAGAAAAACCATTTTTCAGGGACCTTGTGAATTACATAACTTCTGGACCAATAATCGCCGCTGTCCTTGAGGGAACGAACTGCATCAACGCTACCAGAAATCTTCTTGGAGCCACAGATGGATCAAAGGCGCAGCCTGGGACTATCAGAGGCGATTATTCCATGGGAATAGAAAAGAACATCGTCCATGCATCAGATTCCCCTGAATCATACAAGCATGAGTTTCCCATATATTTCAGTGAAAACGAAATATTAGAAGCACAATACGGCGACGAACCACACATCTTCTGAGGTGGTTATGGATACCAAAGAGTACAGGCAGCCAATTGTGTGTGTACTTGGCCATGTCGATCATGGCAAAACTTCAATTTTAGATTCAATTAGGGGCACCACTGTTGCCAAGAAAGAGGCAGGAGGAATTACACAGAGAATCGGTGCAACAGACATTGCCCTATCTGACATAGAAAAAAGGGCAAACATCCCCACGGGAAAAAGCAAGCTCACCATACCTGGGCTGCTCTTTATTGATACACCCGGCCATGTGGCCTTCTCCAATATGAGGGCCAGAGGAGGAGCCCTTGCAGACATGGCCATCCTTGTAGTGGACATCAATGAAGGATTCAAGCCACAAACTATTGAGTCCATCAATATCCTGAAAAAATTCAAGACACCGTTCGTGGTTGCAGCAAACAAGGTGGATCTGATTCCACTGTTTACGCAAATCCGGGACTGCAATTTTCAGCAGATGCTGAAAAGGCAGAGGGACGAATTCGTAACAGAACTTGATACAAGGCTCTACAACCTTGTCAACAAATTTTATGAATATGGGCTTCCGACCGAAAGGTACGACAGGATAACTGATTTTTCAAAGAATATTGCTATAGTTCCAATGAGCGCAAAGCTCAACATCGGAATTCCAGATATCCTAATGGTCATAGCCGGACTTGCACAGAGATACCTTGAGAAAGAGATCGAATTCAAGGACATTGAAGGAAGAGGAACCATCATAGAACTCATGAAGGAAGAGTCCCTTGGCCTCACTCTCGATACTGTGCTTTACCAAGGCAGCCTTCGCAAAGGTGACACTATTGCCCTGAACACAAGAAGCGGCCCGGCCACAACCAAGATTAAAGCCATGCTTGTCAACTCCAGGGGTAGGGCAAAGAAGCTTCTGGAAAGGGATACTGTTTACTCAGCTTCTGGAGTCAGGATTCTTATCACAGATAAGCTGGAAGTCGTTTCAGGATCGCCAATCATAGTTGTAAACAACGGGCCACAAGACGCGTTTGAAGAAATCCTGAAGGAGTCACAGGCAAACATACCCCTCAGCGAACATGGAGTGACCATAAAGGCAGACGCACTGGGCTCCCTGGAAGCCGTCTCATATGAGCTTGAACAGAAGGAAATCTCAATCAGGTCAGCCCAAATAGGCGACATTTCCAGGAGAGACATTACCGATGTTGCCACATTGAATGAGCCACTTGACCGAATCATTATCGGCTTTAATGTTGGAATAACCCAGGAGGCCCAAGAAACCACGCTGACCAGCGATGTTGGCGTCAAAGTTGGGGATGTTATCTATTCGCTTGTTGAAGATACTGAAAAATGGCTGAAGGACAGGAAACATGAGCTTGATGAGGGCAGGAAAAAGCGAATGGCAATTCCATCTAAGCTTTCCATCATGCCGGAATATATTTTCAGGGCTGCGAAACCTGTGATTGTGGGTATAAAAGTATTTTCCGGAAGAATCAAGGTCGGCGACACGCTCATAAAATCAGATGGAAGGTATGCAGGCACCATCAAGAGCATCAGAGATGGTGAGGTTTCAAAGCAGTTTGCAGAAGCACCTGCTGAAGTTGCAGTATCCATAGAAGGGGTTACGCTCCACAGGCAAATATTCCCTGAAGAGCCACTGTACGTAGACATTCCAGAATCAGTTGTCAAGGAGCTGCGTGAAGAAAAGATGGATGAAAACACAATGCTTACACTTGAAGAAATTATAAAGATCAAGAGAAAAGAGAATATGTTCTGGGGCACAAAGACCTAAAACAGCAGGTAAGCCGCGAAGAATAGTGCAGTTGCCGCCACGGGTATTATAGCCATTACCCTTTTCATTTTTATCAGCGTGAAAAGCAGGAAAACCCCTGACAAAAGTATCATAAGGTAAATTGACCAGGCTCCTGCCCTGAGGTCAACAATGCCAAACAGCATTGTGACCCCCATTATTAGCGTGGCTTTGTATAGTGTACTGCCTGCCACTATTCCGAGAGTAATGTCCTGATCCTGCTTCCTTATTCCAAGATAAAACATGATAATCTCTGGGAGTGAACCGGCAACTCCTGTAACTATGAATCCAGAAATGAATGGTGGGATGTTAAAATCAACGGAAACGCCGTTAGTATAATTTACAATTGCTTCTGATGCGAGCCCCAGAAGAACCAGGGCCACTATCATTGAGACGGGGCTGTATTCCATGTGGACATATTCCTCCTCGATCGGGGGTGCTTCTCCCCTGCCTGTATACATGTAAACGAGGAAGAGTAGCGCCATGATTATTCCAATATACCAAGGGACCACCGGATAAACCAGAGAGAGAACTTCGAGAAGCGTAGAGGCCACCAGCAGGATGACGCCATCCCTGAAGAACTTCCTGTAGCTTCCTAGGAAAACGAGAGGAAGAACTGCAAGGAAAACTACCATTGTAATGATGTTAGAGCCCTGCAGTGTTCCGAAGCTTATCTCACCATATCGGTGAAAAGAGGCGACGAAAATGACAGAAAATTCGTCGATCACTGCCCCTAGGGAAAGAAGGTAAGCTCCAATGGATTTTGAGGAAATCCTGCGCCTGTTTCCAAACTCCCTCGCATTGTCCAGGAAGCTATCCCCACCGAGATAAAGGCTCACAAGTGCAAGGAGTATCCCCACTAGCTCGAGTGGGATTGGGACAATTTTAACGACGATGGAAAATACTATAAAGTAAACTGAAAACAAAAAAGATACTAAGAAAAAAAGGTTCCGTGACAAAAAATCACGGGATGATTACGTGCTCCGGGCTTTCCACTTTCACTTCTTCAGTTATGGAAACGCCCCTTCTGAGCCTTTTGCAATCCATGGTGTCCGGCCTGAGCTGGTCCACGATATAATCAAGGGCCATTTCAGCTCCTTTCGGGTCCCCGCAAGTATATACGTCAAGTGTCACCAGTCCATGTTCTGGCCAAGTATGGAAAGAGAGATGGGACTCTGCAAGCAATACTACACCACTTGCCCCCTTAGGCTGGAACTGGTAATAATCTGACGATATCTTTGTCAGGTTACCTACCCTTACTGCTTCCTCAATAATCGGGTATATGCTATCTGCCTTTGCTATTATATCCGAATCTACACCATAAAGATCTGCCAAAATCTGAAAACCTACTGCCACTACCATCTTCCTCCATATATTCCACCTCAGGGGTTGTTAGGACACTCTATTAATATGTTGTATTTAAATATTTATAATGTTCTGAGAGTTTGATATTTATCGATATTTCATTATAATTTCATATTTTTCAATTGGGAGAACTTCATATTCAGTTCAATATTTTTTTCAATATATATTAAAGGTGTCACAAATATTTGATTTTGAGCCCTATTTCCTTATATCTGTTCTGGAGAATCTTAAGCTGAGGGAGGAGGTAGTGGAACCTCCTGGGCGATATGAAAAGCACTGAATCGAGCCCGCGAGTTGCGGCTTCAAATACACCGTCCAATGAGGCATATTCAATATTGGGCTCTCTGCCTGCGGCCAGAACTGCATAAAATGCTTCTTCTCCAACCACTGCAATTTTTGATCCAGACTCAAATTCTTCCGATAACCTTGAGGCAAGATTCTCCTTGTCCCATATGTCTTCTGCAGAAGGGAGAACGCATATCTGTATCTTTCCGAATTCGACTCCAATGATGCCATTAATTGAAGCAACCACGATCTCCCCTTTCTTTGCGCTGTTTCTGGCAACACCGCTTGACTTGCCGTTCTGCTTTCCGGCATGGAGATACCCCCCAGACATGTAGACACCGACTCCATCTCCTTTTTCCACCGGCGTATCTGCAATTGCTTCCCAGGTAACGATGTTGTCTATCTTTGCAAGATTCTCCGACACAAATTCCCGGAGAGAACCTAATCCGGATTCTAGGAAACTGTAACCCTCCTTGGAAATCTCGTTTGTTTCAGTGACAAGCCCTTTTTTCCTGAGAATCTTGAGGTGATAGTTTACCCCCTGTACGGTTATTCCAACACTCTTGGCGATACTGGCAGGTTTGTCAACCCCGTCAAAGAGTTCGACCATAATCATGAGTTGGGTTAACTCCCCCTGATCCAGAACCATCAAATCCAAAACTCAGCACTATTTATTAGGTTAGCGCATAACCACACTATGCTGGGAGAGGAAATGCAGGATGGAAACAGGCCTTCACCTTCCATGGTGCTGGACCTTGGCCTTGTGGACTACCTTCCAATTCTAATGCTGCAGCGCCACCTGAACTCAATGGTGAACAACGATGAACTTGGTGACACTGTCATGATACTTGAACATCCTGATGTCTATACACTGGGAATACACAGAAACCAGAATGAAATAATTGCTCCGGGAATAGTTCCCTTTGAGGTTGAAAGAGGCGGCTCGGCAACATATCACGGCCCTGGGCAGCTCGTAGCATACTTCATTGTAAATATGAAGAATAGAGGAATAAACATTAGAGACCTCATAGAAATGGTACAGGCATCAATGATATCTCTCCTCGATGGGTTCAACATCAAAGCTCAAGGCAGGTTGCACGGGGAAACTGGAGTGTGGGTAGAAGACAGGAAGATCTGCTCTATCGGCTTCGCAATCAAGGGTTTTACCACACTTCACGGCGTGGGACTCAACATTTCAACCGACCTCACTAAATTCCAGAACATAATGCCCTGTGGCATGCAGGCTTCCATTATGACCAGCATGGAAAGTGAACTTGGAAGGGAAGTTGAATTAGCAAGCGTCAAAAATGGCCTGAAAAATAGGTTTTTAGAAAAACTTAGAATAAATAAATATATGGAGTTTAATTCATTGGATGAATTAAAGTCCTATTCAGTGGGCAATGGTCTGGGACTGCTCCCTGAGGAACTGCTGTAGGTAGTAGTATGAGCCTGTGCCTTTTCCGCTGATTCCACTCATCTTCCACCCGACGAATGGCTGTGAGCCTACTACTGCTCCAGTTGATGCTCCTCTTGCCCTGTTTGCATATATTACGCCCACATCTGCATTGTCGAAGTAGTACCTTATCTCCTCCGGATCTTCGGTGATTATTCCGCCAGTAAGACCGTACTCGGACTTGTTAATCTCTTCAACTGCCTCCTTTAGGCTCTTGACTTTTATAATTCCAAGAACCGGGAGGAAAAGTTCATTCTTTACAAGTTCACAGTCCTTTGCCACATCCTTTATGATTGTTGGCTCAACGAAAAACCCGGGTTGCTCAAGGGCATGGCCTCCAGCTACAACTTTTCCATACTGCGGGAATTTTGAAGAAAGCGCCTTGAATTTCTCGAACGCATCCTTGTTTATCACTGGCCCTATGAATGTGTCTTTCTTCTTCGGGTCTGCCGGGACCACTCCTTTTGTTCTCTCTGCAAGGGCATCTACAAACTTGTCATAGATTGGCTCCTCTACATAGACAAGCGATGTTGCGCTGCACTTCTGGCCAGAAAAGCCGAAAGCTCCCCTGAAAACTCCTTCGACCGCCTTTTTCAGGTCTGCCTTTGCAGTAACGATGACAGCATCCTTACCGCCCATTTCCGTAATGACAGGCTTTGGCCTCTTTGCCTGTGCCTTGTGGTACATGTTCAGGCCAACTTCCCTGGAGCCAGTGAATACAATGCCTGCTATTCCATCATTCTCAACGATCTTGCTGCCGATTGTGCTGCCAGATCCGGAGAGGAAAACAAGTACATCCTCTGGCACACCGCATTCATGCATTAGCTTCACTGTCAGGTAAGAAATGAGCGGAATATCACTTGATGGTTTGAGCAGAACTGCATTCCCCACTGTAAGGGGGCCAGCCACCATTCCCACGGTTATTGCATAGAAGTTGAATGGGGGAATTACAGCGAATACCCCGTATGGTTTCATCACACTGAAGCTTTCCTCGTTGTCATATCCCTTGCCCGTAAGATGCACGAAACCGTTGTTCTCAATCATGTTAAGTGCATAATATCTCAGGAAGTCAATTCCCTCATCCACATCTGCCATTGCCTCCGTCCTGTTCTTCCCATTTTCATAGGCAAGCAGTGCTGAAAAGAAATACTTCTTTTCACTTATCTTGTCTGCAACTTTGAGCATTACTTTTGCCCTGTGGACATAGCCCATATTATACCATTTCCTGTATGAGCCATTAAGCATTTTCAATGCCTTTTCCAGGGATTCCTGAGATGAGAGCTGGAAAGTTGCAAGCTCTTTTCCATCAACAGGAGAAATTTCCATTATTTTCTTGGCTTCCTTAACTTCCCCGGCTATAAGGTTGGGATATTCTTTGCCGAGATATTTTGGGACTTCCTTGAGGGCTTCTTCGTAGAGTCTGTGGAACTCATCTTCCTTGCCCGCTTTTGCCATTTTAACAAAAGTCACTTCATTCTCAAACATAATAGAATATTGTTTGCTCGTACATTAAAAATGTGATTAAAATGTAAATTGATTTTAGCCTAAACAGTGTTTAGGCCCCTGTCCACTGAGATGCACTGCCCGTTGATTCCCAGTGACATTTCACTGGCCAGGAATGCGTTTACCATGGCAACCTCAATTGGTTCCAACTGAGTCTTTTCCGAGAATTTCGTCACGTTAAATGGAAACACTTTGTAGTAGTTGTCTTCTTTGCTGACACTGCCCGGTAGCACTGCGTTTACCCTTATGTTATATTTCCTCAGATTTTCCGCAGATTTTCTTACAAGTTCCTCCAATGCCGACTTTGAAACGTTGTATGCCAGATCATTCCCCCGGAAGATGTGCCTTGAAGCCCCAACCAGAACGAATGTACCTCCCTTGGTCAGCATCGGCTCTGAGAAGACCTTCAGGACGCTCAGCTGTGAAATCAGGTTGATGTCAAGCATCTTTTGGAAGTCCGACCTTTCCGGGAATAGTCCCTTGAAAGATTCCCATGTACCGACGTTTGAAACCACTGTAAAGATGCTTCCATAATCAGCAAGTATTTTGTCCCTTACTGCCTTCAGCTCTTCTTCTTTTGTTGCATCTGCCTTGTAAGCCTTGACTGTTGATGATTCAACGAGCCCGAACATGTTTCCCGACCTTGATACAATTGCGACCTTGGCTCCGAAATTGATGAGCATCCTGACTGCTGATATGCCTTGTCCCGGGCCAACTCCTATGACGACGGCAACTTTTCCGGCCAATGAATCCCTGATTAAATCAACCATGATTCAATAATGGCGCATCTTTAATTAAGGTATTCCGAGGTAGACTGCTTTGGGCAAGGAAAGCCATAACCATTATGAGATCAGAGGCCCATGAAGCCCCTGTAAATTAGGAGACCTATGGAGACCGCAAATATAACGGCTATTCCGATGTAATACCAGGTTCTGGAAGGAACCTTCCTCACGGGAATGCCAAACTCATCATATTCAGCACGATTTTTTTTCTCCCATTCTGATGCGCTATAGTTCCCGTTGAGCACATCGTCTTCAGGCTGCTTGCTGTTCTTTGAGTTGCCATAATTCCTGCTTCCAGACCTCAAGCCCCTGCCGAACAAGAACGGGAAAAAGAAGAAGAACGGAAAGAACCCCCCGTAATAGGAAAGGCTCCTGAAGTATGTGGGAATGATGAAATCAAAAAGGATGAATAGTGCTGCATATACAGCCAGAATGATCACTGATGTGCTTATGCTCCTCTTCAATTGGATTTACCCTGTTTACCCTTATGCTTACCTCAATAAAAGGCTTTAATATTTTCTAGAGCCAGCCACGTTTCTTGAAGAGCACCATCAACACGGAAGCAAGCGCAACCATGCCCGCGACAAGAGCCCAAAAACCTACAAATGATCCAGAGCCTGGCTGAGTGAAGCCTGCTGTAAAATTCATTCCATAGAAGCCAGTAAGGAAAGTCAAAGGGAGGAAGATGGTCGCCACAATGGTCAGGAGCCTGAGAATATTGTCAGTGAATGCTGCTCTCATGGTAAAGTAGAGATCCCGCACATCCCCAGTTCTTAGGGTGTATGAATCCACTGTTTCTATTAGTTGGAATGTATGGTCGTAAACGTCTCTGAAAGCAGGCATAAGGTCCACCGAAAGAAACTTGACTGAACCTCTCTCGGCAAGGGAAACCACATCACGGTGCTGTGAAAGCATTATCCTGAGCTCACTCATTTCCCTTCTTGCCTTGGATATCAGCGCAAGCAGCCCCTTTACGTCTGAAATGTCACTTGCTTTCAGGGAATCAAAATCAAGGACTTCGCTTCTCATGGAAACGAGCCAGTTCTCAATTTCAGAGAGAACTGTGTAGAATGAATCCACTGAAAAATCATAGATTGTGTGGAAGACAACAGAATTGAGCAAGGACTCTTTCTTCAGGGTCTTTGCCCGGTTCTTCAGGGAATCCAGTGAGTGGTTCACTATTGTAGAACTGTCCTTATGAAACGTCACGATGTTCTTTTCAAAAAGTACCAGGAAGATTTCCTCAACGGAATATTCAAAATTGCCGCCGCTGGATTTGGCAACTCCTTTGGATACTGAAAAAATATAGTTCTGGTAATCTTCTGTCTTGATCCTCTGTTTTCCAGTGCCGATATCCTCTAGAGTCAATGGATCAAGTGTGAAAAATTCCCCGATGGCCTTTATGGACTCTGCGTCAAAATCCTGCACATCAAGCCAGTAAGATTCCTGGGCTGACAGGGCCTTCAAATCTTCAATGCTGGTTAAATCCCGACTTGAAAGTTCCTTGCGGGAAATGCTATAAAGAACAGCACGCATTATTTTGGAATCTGCATTATCCTACATTAAGATTCCCGCACATAGAAATAAATTTTTTTGGTGAAGATCAAATTATTTAACTAGATATTAATGGAAATGTGATTTCCATGGTTAAATATCTATCATGCCCCAACTGTGGGTTTGTATTCAAGGCCCCGCTAATGGATATGAAATTCTCTCACCTTGGATGGACGATCCCGGGGACTGGCGTGGTAAGGTGCCCACAATGCAAGGAAGAAAAGATGAGAAGGCACTATAAAAAGGCCCAAGAGTCTGACCTGTCTAAAAATAGTGCCACAAATGCTGATGAGACAACTGAGACAAAACCGGCTTCAGAACCGGACCTCATAGAAGATTCAAAGTACGAGGATGAGTGATTGATCAAGGTGTCCGGGCTTACCCGGGTATACGGCAACACCGTCGGGGTAGAAGATTTAAATTTTGAAATACACGAGGCCGAAATTTTTGCATTGCTTGGTCCCAATGGATCAGGAAAGACCACTACACTGAGATTGATGACGGGAATGATTTCACCCACAAACGGGTTCGTTTCTGTAGATGACATAAGAACTGACCAGATGCAGAGACTTCCTGACATTCACAGGAAAATCGGGATTTTGCCTGAAGTCCCTGGGCATTATGAAAACCTCACTGCTTACAGGAATCTCCAGTTTTACGGCCGAATGTATGGCATGAACGATCGTGCCATTGAATCTAGGATTAAGGATTTGATGGTTGAATTCGAACTCTGGGACAAAAAGGAAGCTCCAGTAGCCACCTTCTCAAAGGGAATGAAACAGAAGCTGGCAATATTGCGGACAGTCATACATGACCCGAAGTATGTTTTCCTTGATGAGCCCCTGTCAGGGTTGGACCCTGAATCATCCAAATTTGTCAGGGATTATATGAAAAGCCTGAAGGAAAGCGGCAAGACCGTTATCCTTTCAACACATGACCTTGATGACGCAGACAAGCTAAGTGACCGTGTCGCGGTGGTTAGGAACCGCCTTCTTGCCATAGATTCCCCCAGTGCCCTTAAGGCGCAGGCTTTCAAGAGGACTATTGTATTCCATCTCGAAAGCCTCCAGGGGCTTGACATTAAAGAGATTGAGGCAATGACCTTCGTAAATTCCGCTAAAATTTCCAAGGAGTCACTTGTAATGGAAGTGGATTCTCCGGAACAGAACAACCCTGACATAACTGCCTATCTTGTTGGAAAGGGTTTCAGGATACAGTTCATCGGAGAAATCCGTCGCTCTCTTGAAGATGTCTATCTTTCTATAGTGGAGAAATCCCGGGAGGGAAAACTTTGAATTTCAATCTTGTAAGGGAAATGATGCGCAAAGACTTGCAGGAAGTTAGAAAAAACGGGTACGTATTCTTTTCCCTTCTGCTCCTCCCGATAATGCTTGTTGTAATTAGCGTGATTGATTCCTTTGCTGTTGCCCTTTCCACTGGAGGGAGTTCGAGCCCACTGCTTTCCACTTTCTCTACAATCATGGTCTTCATTCCTGCAATAGTCACTTCCCTGATCGGATCTACCAGCGTGATACTCGAGAAGAACAACCACAGCCTAGAACCGCTTCTTGCAACTCCTATCACAGATTCGGAACTGTTTGCAGGGAAAGCTCTTGCCCCTCTTTCAATTGGAGTTTTGCTCTCCTGGATTGCTTTCACACTTTATATTGCAATTATGGATGCACTGACATATGGACGTCTGGGATACTTATTGTTCCCAACAGATTTGACACTGGTTCAGATGTTCTTCCTAGCCCCAGTTACTGGTATGCTTGGCACTTTTCTCACTCTTCTCGTCTCTTCGAAGATGAAGGATGTAAGGGCAGCGCAGCAAGTCTCCGCCCTTGTTGTCCTCCCGCTTCTATTGCTTGTGTTTCTTCCGATTATAGCGTCCGGGTCTGACCTTATTATCAATTTGGGTGCAGGTGTTGGATTCCTGGCCGCAGCCATAGTCATATTTTTCATCAGCATTAAAGCGTTCAGAAGGGAGAGCATACTCATTTCCTGGGGCAAATAAATATTTTCGTAATGCCAAATATTTGGCAAGACCCTATTTTTTCTAAGGCGCAGAAGAGAAATGGAGCTTAGGTACAGACTTGATGTTCTGGCGCCCTTATACCATTTCTCTTATATTCATGGTTACAATAGGTGGTCTGCTTGAGAAAGTCCAAATTATCTAGGGTTGGATGGGCAATTTACAAGTTTGTAAACAGGTTCCCCGGGAAACATTAGGTTCCAATATTTATGGTAGGCCAACACTGCCTGCTTGCTTTTCCCATGGTAAGCTTAAGGCAGGCTCTTTTAGGCGTAAATAGGGCTTATTTTATTAGTTATCCATGAAGTATTATAGTGTGAGCAGGGATTTTGTCCCTGCTGTTTAATTATTACTTCTTTGGATCCCTCAAGAAACTTGAGAAAACTAGCCCGTTGAATATTAGCAACAGAACGAAGGCAATGCTGACCCCCAATGTGGCACCTGAAGCAGAACCAAAACCAAAAAGGTAGGTAAACCCAGAGGTGCTACCAATATCCTGTACTGAACTTAGCGGTAGGCCAAGGGCGGCATCTGCAATCATGGCCAGAGACATTATGAATGAGCCGATGGCGAGAAATATTCTGAAAGACTTCTGCGAGGGGCCCTTTAAAGCGAGGGTGCCCATGAGTGCAATAATGTCCAATGCTATGAACACCAGCAATATTATCCAGTGAGTGTAGCCTGAACTTCGAAGGACATTGTCTGCAGCCGCAAGGTAAATCGCAGAAGCGACTGCGATGCCAAAGGAAGAATATCCTAGCATCTGGCTCCGCTTCCTAATTGCAAGAGGAATAAATGCAGCCAGGAGGAAAAGCACAAAGATGCCTGACCCCACATACACCTGATCAGTTAATTTCGATGTGGAAGTTGTAGTTGTTGTCTTGCTTGGAGGTGTGGAAGAAGAATAACCGGTTACATGAACCGTAAGTTCCGCAGAGGAAGAGGATGGGTCATCACCAGATGCTGAGAATGAAATGGTGTACGTGCCATTCTTTACCGTATTGGCCACACTTATAGTTGCAGTCCCGGAGAAAGTGGGATCACCGCTTGAATCGCTGAATGCTGTTGAAAAGCCACTAGGTTCACTGGCCGATATGGAAGTTCCCCAAGTGGTTCCCGAACTCAATTTAACTGTGTAAGAAACCTTTCCTGAGCTCCCGGATGTAATGGAAAGGGAACTCGCGCCAAGGTTTATCGTGGACGTGCCATCGGAGTTCGTCACAAGATTTGCATTTGTCACTTTCTTTAATGGGAAATGTGCGGTACCAGCCACATTAACCGCCGAAATTCCGAGCAATATTATCAGCATTAAGGTTAATAAAAAAAATATTTTAGAAGCAGCCATTAAATAGTAGTATGAAACCAGTATTTAGCTTTTATTAAATTGAAACTATTTTAAGAATTCAGAATATTGGGCATATTTGAAACAGCCTAGTGAATATTGCTTTAAATAGAAATAGCTTGCACTTTGCCTGGAAGGTGTTTTTACAACGAAACGTGCGCCTTAGAAAATGCCGAATAAAACGTATTAGATAAAACAATATTTCTTGACTTGAATTGGCTTATACCCCCAGTGCCCATTAAAGTCATTCACGCCTGGCCTAGGGATCGTTTTCTATGGCCCTTCAAAGGAAAAATCAATGAAACTAATATGGACCGGTGGGGATTTGAACCCCAGGCCTCTTCCATGCCAAGGAAGCGATCTACCTCTGATCTACCGGCCCTTTGCTTTATGGGCAAAAGTGCAAGCCCTGTATTGTAGGTAATCCTATAAATATTACTTCAATCAGTTGAAGGACTGTTCCAGTTTCCGTATTTCCTCTTCAGACATCTTCCATCCCATTGAGCCCGAGTTCTCCACGACATGATCGGCATTTGATGCCCTAGGGATGGGAAAGACAAAATCATATTTGCTAATGAACCAATTCAAGGCTATCTGTGGTGCGCTCTTGCCACCATGGTTCTCACTTATTTCCTTAAGAACGATGGCAGTCTTGGAATCTGGTGAAACCAACCTTCCATGGCCAAGTGGGTAATATGCAAGGATTGCTATTTTGTTCTCCTTACAGTATGGGATAAGGTCATTCTCAATGTCCCTATGTGCGACGCTGAAATTCATCTGGGTTGAAGCGATCTCATATTTCTTGAGGGATTCCACAGCCTTCTTCGTTCTCTCAAGGTCAAAGTTGCTTATCCCTATGTTTCTAATTTTGCCCTGATCCATGAGGTGCTCCATCGCCTTCATTGTTCCAGATATATCCCGGATCCGGCTTGGAAAGTGAAGTTGATATAGGTCAACATAGTCCAGTCCGAGTTTCTTCAGACTCCGTTCGCAAGACTTGATGACTTTGTCGTAACTGAAATGTGATGGCCAGACCTTTGTGGCTATGAATAAATCCTCCCGGTCGAATGGCTTAATTGCCTTTTCAACTAAATTCTCGGACTCATAAAGTTCTGCGGTATCGATGAGGTTTACACCATTCTCTACCCCGGCCTTGATAGCTGCTACCTTATTTTCCCAGTTTGCCTGTCTCTTAAGCAGCTTTGCAGAAAATATCCATCCTGGATCATAATAGGTCCCCATGCCCATCTGTGATACTTTAAAATCAGATTTTCCAAAAGGGATCTTTTCTGCCATGAACCTTTGAAGCCCAGCCCTCTTAAAAATATATCGGGAAATTGTCCCTGATTCTGGTGAAAAAGAGCGATTTTAGAGCCAACACCACTAAATATTATACCCATCCTATGCCTTATTCTCACAGATAATGGTAGAGGAACAGCCGCCGGTCCAGAGTGAGAAAGCTTCAGGGAATCACATCCTTTCCCAGTACACCCTCAATCATGAAAACGTCAGGATAAGGGTTGTGGAGATGGCTGGAACTTCGGAACTGATTTACTTGGTAGAAGAGCCGAAGCTTAGTAAGCGCGAACTGGAGGAATTCTTTGCGCTCAAGGCCGAGATCAATGACTATCTTCCCGATATTCTGGTGCTGTCTGGCGTCGATGGCTTCAACCTGAACAATATGCTCTCCTCTTTCGTTAACCAGAGAAGGCCTTGGCTTAAAGGCGAATCAATTTTCAAGATAAATTATTACCTCGCGAGGGATTTTCAGGGATATGGGATCATAGACCCTATTGTCAGGGACCAGAAAGTAGAGGATATTTCATGTGATGGCCCGGAGATGCCAATATTCGTCTACCACAAGGATTTTGGTTCCGTAAAGACAAATATTTCATTTCCCAACACAGAGAACTTAGATTCGTATATCATAAGGCTAGCACAGATTAGCGGCAAGTCCGTTTCAATAAATGCTCCAATACTGGATTCCATCACACGGGATGGCCACAGGGTCCAGGCGGTTTATGGAAGTGAAATTTCCAGCAGAGGGCCGGTTTTTACAATGAGGCTTTTCAGAGACAGACCCTTCACCCCTGTTGACCTCATCAAGAGCGGCACTGCCTCCCCCGACCTCATGACCTACCTTTGGTTCATGACAGAAGGTTTCAATTCTGCCCTTATCGTGGGTGCCCCTGGCGCCGGAAAAACATCCACGCTTAATTCCATACTCCTCTTCGCGCCTTCGAATACCAAGGTGTTCAGCATTGAGGAGACCCGGGAACTGAAAATTCCGCATGAAAACTGGGTAGCTGCTGAAACCAGGGGAAAGAATACGATAGAAGGGCAAAGGGGTGTTGAAAGGTTGAACATGTATGACCTGGTTTCAATGGCAATGAGGCAGAGGCCAACATACATAGTTGTAGGAGAAGTAAGAGGCAAGGAAACCTATGCCCTTTTCCAGGCAATGGCAACCGGCCATACCACATACTCAACAATTCATGCGGATTCCATGGAATCCCTCCTGAACAGGCTCGAAAACGAACCAATGAATATTCCAAGAGTGCTTGTGTCCTACCTTAACATTGTGATCTTCATCAATTTCGTACGCCTTGAAGGTAAAATGGTAAGAAGGATCACTGAAGTAGATGAGATAATTGGAATAGATGGAAAGACCGATGAGATCCTTTACAACAGAGTCTTCCACTACGACCCTTATTCCGACAAATTCTCTTATGCTGGATCCAGCAAACTCTATGATCGAATAGCAGAGCGTAGAGGGGTAACGAATTCGAAACTTCTGGAGGAAGTTCGAAAGAGAACCGGACTGCTTCTTACTCTTTCCCAGAAGAAGGAAGCTGACATAGAAGAGATATCTGGAGAGATAAGGAAGAGGCAGTGGGAATGGATCAGGGGTGAGTGATCTGCGGGGTTTTGGGGCAAAAGGCACAAAGAAGGCTGAGTTTTTCAGGATTCCGCTCTTCAGGCAGATTTCACTCAAGATGTTTGGCAAATTCTTTAGCCAGAGGTTCAACGGAGGAAACATCGATCTGAATCTTAGGAGGTCAAAGCTTGGGATGAGCCGGGTGGAATTTTATTCGCAAACTGCAATGATCCTTACCATCGCGGCAATAGTCGCGGTTGCCCTTGACATCATTATTTTGCTTTCGAGGCCACATCTTGCCTTCCTTATAGGCTCCATTACATTCCTTGCGCTTGCTGCTGTCCTAGCAATTCTCCTTGAGACCCCAAATACAATTATCAGGACTAGGAGGAGAAGGATTGATTCCATGCTAACAATTGCATCTGGCTTCTTTGCCACCATGTCTTCCGCCGACATCCCCATTGACATCATAATGAAGGATCTCGGTGAAAGCAGGCAATATGGCGAGATATCTCGTGAGGCACGGGCCATTTGGATCAGGTCAGAACTCTTTGGCGTGGATATAATTTCATCCATAAAAGAGAGCATTCGCACTTCGGCCTCGCAGAAATTCGCAGAATTTCTTCAGGGAATTGTAACCAGCGTTAATTCTGGCGGAGACCTGAAACAGTACTTCATTTCAAAGGCAACCCAGTACCAAGGGGAATTAAGCACAATCATAAAGCAGAATTCCAATTCAATGGGCATACTTGCCGAAAGTTTTGTAACTGTTGCGGTTGCTTTTCCCCTGATTTTACTTATTATTGTGGGCATTGTGGCATTCCTGTCCCCCGGTTCGCCATCGGGGCTCATCTCACTAATGGTCTTAACGGTCGCATTGATAATACCCGCAATACTCGCAGTTTTTGGATACTTTTTCAGCAGCACAATGGGGGAGATCGAGTTATGATGAGCACAAGATACATGGCCATCCTTTCCTCGATTGTAGCCGTTGCTTACTTTGCCATGAGTGAATTTGCCATTGGAAGGGTGGATTCAACCCTCGGAAATCTTGCTTTTGCAATCCCAGTAGCTCTTGCGATTTTCATGATTCCAACTGGTTTTGCCAGGCGGACTATAAATTCAAGGATTTCAGAAGCCAGAAAGAGAGTTTCAGATTTTCTGAGAGACCTTTCCGAGTACACCATGTATGGGACACCCCTATCTGAGGCTGTGATTCTGGTTTCAAGAAATGACTATGGCGCACTGAACCCTGAAGTGAGATCTCTTGTGTCAAGCGTTTCAGTTGGGACCCCGGTTGAGGAAGCACTGAGACACTTCGGGGGCAACCTGAAGGATCCGGAGATCCAGAGGTTTGGAATCATACTGCAGAAATCCGGGGAATCTGGAAGCAACACTTCGGACGTAATCGCACTAGTGTCCAGGTTCAGTTCCCAGATGCAGCTGCTCGATGAGGAGAGAAATGCAGAGATGAAGAATTACAACCTTATACTGTTGGTTTCATTTTCAGTTTTCCTCATAGTTATGCTTGTGATCGATGTGAGATTCTTCAATGCCATCCACTTGCAGAACACAGGCGGATTCCTTTTCCAGTCCGCAGGGGCGAAAGTCCTGAAGAACATTTTCAATACCGGGATATATGTTGAAGCAGCAGGGATTGGGTTCATAATAGGGCTTATAAAGGACAGAAACCTGGTAACAGGATTCATGGAGACAGGGGCAATGCTGTTTGTCAGCGCAATTATCCTTCTCATAGCGGGGGCACTTTGACCATGGTGGAAAAAGAGGAAAATATACTTGAAAAATACGAACTCCTTGACTCCCTGGTCCAGGTGAGAATTATTAGTGAAGCATCCACCGTCAAGTACGTAGTTTCAGAAGAGCGCCCATTTGAATCTGAAAGGAAGGCCATAGATTCCATTATAAGCAAGTACCGCGAAGAAAAACTCAAGGGTTCAACTGATGATTTTGTTGAGTACGCGAGCAAGGACGGAACATACAAGTCCCTGGACCGCAGGGGTTTGTACTTCCTGGACAGGTACTACCTGGGCTACGGGATAATCCAGCCTTTAATGGTTGACCCGCGCATCGAGGATATTTCCTGCGACGGTGCAAATGAGTCAATATTTGTCTTCATAAAGGAATATGGCCATATTGAAACAAACATCAGGTTCAACACCGAAGACAGCCTTAACTTCTTCATAAGGAAAATTGTGCAGGATGGCGGCAAACAGATTTCCGTATCGGTTCCTGTAGTTGAAACTGCCCTTAAAGACGGATCAAGGGTATCCGCTTCTCTTGGGCGCTATGTTACCACCAGGGGTCCAAGCTTTTCCATCAGGAGATTCAGGGAGGTTCCAATAAGCCCCATTGATCTCATGGAGCTTGGATCAGTGAACTCAACCATTCTTGCTTACCTCTGGACCACTATAGACTATGGGGCGAACATAATGGTTGTTGGAGGAACCGCAACTGGAAAAACCACTTTCCTGAACGCAATCCTGAGTTTTGTATCACCCGACAACAAGATTGTTACCATAGAGGATACTAAGGAGCTCAACCTCATGCATGAGAACTGGATCTCGACAGTCGCAAGGAACAGCAGCGGGATTTCAGGCACGGATGATTCAAACTTGTCCAGGATAGACATGTTTGATCTTCTGGAATCTGCACTTCGCCACAGGCCAAACTATATTGTGGTTGGGGAAGTGAGGGGACCGGAAACCTTCACAGTTTTCCAGGCAATGCTAGCAGGCCGTTTTGGGATGGGCACTTTCCATGCAGATGATATTGAAACATTCATCCACAGGCTGGAAGCCAGGCCCATTTCCATACCGAGGACCCTTATTGCCTCCCTGAATACTGCAGTTATCCTGGATACATATTATTCAGGAGGGAAGTTGATGAGAAGGGTGAAGGAAATTGCGGAAATCGTCAATGTAGATCCTGGGACAGGAGAATTGATAGTGAACATGGTTTCTGGAAAGAATCTTCAAAACATCAGCCCTGATTCTTTTGACAGCCATGTTTTCAGGACAATTTCAGCAAGGGAAGGAGTTCCATATGACGAGATTGTAAGGCAGATGGGCCTCAGAAAGAAAATCCTGGACAGAATGGCGGAGAGCGGAATAAGGAAGTTCGATTCCGCTAGAAAGGTCTTTGCACTCATGAAAACTAATGAGAAACTTTTGCTGGACCAGCTAGGGATTCACTGAGTTGAATTCTGTTGCTGATGTTCAGTATTGTTCAATGCCGGTTCTACAAAGAGCTTCCTGGACAAGTATGGAACGTATATGGTCTGAAGTATAATGGAGAAAAGTACAATGAATGACACAACTACTGCTATGGTCGGGCCATACTTGATCAATTGCGCATTATTGGAAGTGAGGCCGACAGCATAGGGGACTGTCGCCATAACCACTGATACTACCCCTCTCGGTCCAACCATTGAAAAGAAAGTCATGGTCTTGAGGTTTACTGACCTCTTGTTTCTCCCGAAAAGTGGAAGCAGTGAACCCAATACTGCGGCAGGCCGGGCAACAAAAATTATAAGGATGGTCATGGCGATGCCTACAAGTGCAAATGTTCCAAGCTGTGCCCTGGTAAGCATGCTCCCTAGAGTCAGGAATATGATGGCCTGCGACAGGAACGACATATTCTCCTGGAAATTGGCTTCCCTGTTCCAGAATATGCTCTTGTCAGAGAAGTTGCCAACAATTGCGCCAGTAGCAATTATGGCCGGAAATGGAGTCAGTCCAGTGGCTTCCAGCGCAGTAAATTCTAAAATCACTATCCCCAGGAGCAACCCTACGATGAGGTTCTCAAAGTTCAGGAACCTGTTCAGTATGATGACGCTGAATCCAACTATTATGCCGATAAATGCAGGTATGCTGACCTGTATGATGAAATAAGCAATGGCTCCACCCACTATCCCGATTGAGTTCACAATGCCTGAGAAACCCGAAATGTAGCTGGAAGTTGGATCTATGAATAGGATCGCTATGGACACCAGGATAATGCCAATCGGGTCGTTGAAAAGGCTCTCCCCCACAAGTGTGCCCGATATGTCCTCCTTGATATTGGTCCTCTTGAATAGAGGTATCAGTGTGGCAGGATCAGTCGGAGATATTATGGCGCCAAATAGGAAACCTATGCTTATGGGGGCACCAAATATGAGTGAAAATAGGGCACCGCCCACAAGTGCAGTGATAATGACACCTAGGGTGTCAAGTGAAATGATTCTCAGTAAATGGCGCCTGATAACACGGAAATTCATATAGTGGCTCTCATAGTAAAGTATGATCATAACCCCAAGGAGGCCAACCCCTACATTCCCAAACTGAGTCAGGAAACTGGAGGCAAAGACATGGTTAATGATTTCAAGGACGGGCCCAAAGAATATGCCCAAAATGATCAGGATAGGGATATCGGCAACTGCAATTTTCCTGGAGATAGGTATAGCAAAGGCTGCAAGTATTAAAATCAGACTTATCTGATAGTATTGTGCAGCTACTGTTACATCCATCTGTCCACTCTCATTCCAGCATCGATACCGGCATTCTCCTCTTGTGTTCAGAACCCGTGTAAAGCTCCATCACCCTGTTGAACCTTAGACCCTTTTCCTCACGTTTTTGGTCGAACAAGGCAACAATGGTGTCATCAAGCTCTTCATAGGTCATTCCAAGCTCAGATTCATCAGTCTGTGACTCCCACAGACCTGCTGAAGGCTTTTTCATCATTATGTCTTTTGGTACATTCAGTGCAGAAGCCAACTCCCTGACTTCCCGTTTGAGGAGATGCATTATGGGCTCAATGTCGCATCCGCCATCGCCGAATTTCGTGTAATATCCCACTACAAACTCGGAACGGTTTGTAGTTCCGACCACGATTCCATTGTTTACATTGGCCTCATGGTAGAGAATTATCATTCTGGTTCTGGACTTTATATTGCCCAGCGCCTGTTTCGATTCCACGTTAAGGAGGGCCTTGAAGGCATTGACCGGCGAATCGATCAATACAGTTCTTATTTCTACTCCCGACACTTTCTGGAGTTCCTGCACATCACCATAATCTGCCTGCGGGGTTTGTGAATCCGGCATGAAAATAGCCCTGATTTGGCGGTCCGGAAATGCTTCCTTGAGCAGCATTAAAGTCACGGCACTGTCGATACCGCCGCTTATGCCTATAACAGGAACCCTGTTTCCTACATGATCCTGTAGAAATGCTGTTATTCTCTTGATCTCTTCCCGAACCTGCATATTTGCTAATCTAAGCTTTATCTGTGGTACATAAATAAATATTCCCGCACTAAATTGTTCATCGATTTCGCTTTCATTGGAGAAACCATTATCCAATCTATAAGATCATGAGGATGAGTTCATTTTTTATTTTGGGATTAACATAATCAGAATAATGTGCTTTTCCAGCACTTATGCTTAAAAGGTTCTTTATTGGCTCAAAAGACAAAAATGGTAGTTGACGGGGGGCACTTTTTTTAATTTGAGCAAAATATATTTATAAACTCATGGAAGAGATTTATTACTGTTTCCTTTTCTACTGGAATGGATAAGTTAATTAATGATATTTGTATAAAAATAATGATGACGTATGGCATCAGAGTATAAGTTGCAGTGCCCAAAATGCCGGCATGAATTTGTTCTGAACTGCGAACAGCTGAATAGCTTCTCCGACCGAGAAGTTCCCGGGAAGTTCTGGCGCGAAGGACAAATCGTTTTGCAGTTAAGTGTCCGGGCTGCAGCAAGAGATCTCATTATCCCATGGGAGACGGCAGGATACGGGCATCCAGGTGGTGGCTGGCATTATGGCTTTTAATTGGTTTATGACAGGCGTTGCCATTCCTTCTGCCATCATACTAGTTATGATTTATATCTGGTCCAGAGAAATGCGTTTTTCCGTCAGAAAAATGCGAAAAAACAGTAAAGCCCAAATATCAAAAATTTGAGCCATCGAACAACTTGAGCCACTGATAAATGCCTATTTTCAGGATCCTCAATGGCCTCGCTATTTCAATTCTTCCTGGTAATCCATGGCCTGGATGAGGTTTGAAAAAATCAGGGTGCTGGTGAGCGAACCGACTCCACCCGGAACTGGAGTGACAGCTTTCACCAAATCCTTTATCTCATCGATTCTGGCGTCCCCCACTATTTTTCCATTTACAGAGTTGATGCCGACATCTATAACTATTGAATCCCTGCTGACCATTTCCTGGCCAAGGAAACCGGGCTTTCCAGCCGCAACCACGATAACATCTGATGCCTTGCACAATTCCCTGATATTTCTAGTCCTGCTATGGCAAACTATGGGCGTATAATTGTTGTTGAGGAGAAGCTGAGTAAGTGGCCTCCCTACAGTGATTGTCCTGTTGATGACTGCAACCGTGCTCCCCTGTGGAATTTCAAGGCTTGATACGTATTCCATAACTGCTAAGGGAGTTGCAGCGACAAGCGAAGGCATACCAGACATCAGCCTTCCGAGGTTCTCATAGGAAGCACCGTCTATATCCTTGTGCCATGGGATTGTGTTCACAATTTTCTTATAGTCCAGATGATGGGGAACGGGTGATTCAATAATTATTCCATGTATCATTGGATCCTTGACCACCTGGTCCAGGCGCTCCTGAACTTCCTGTGGCGTTGCGTCTTCCTCCATGGTTATGGCCCTGGTCTCTACCCCAAGTTCTGAACCTTTCTTGAGTTTTGCCCTGAAATAGAATTCTGATGCAGGATCTTTGCCAATTCTCATGATTGCCATGGCGGGGGATTTGCCCTTGTCCCTCTGATCACTGATTGACTTTTCAATGCGGGCCCTAATTCCTTCAAGGAGAGGTTTTGCCCCTATCACTGCTATGTGAATCAGCTCCATTGAATTACAGTCTTGATCTCATTGGATGGTTTCTTTGTGAATATTTCAGTATGATCGGGAGAAACCTTCTCTGTTATCATGGTTTCAAGTGCACCATGATACTGGTGTTTCCATCTGGTTATGTCCTGAATTGCCCTTTCGTAATGGATTCTTGAGCCATCTACTGAGCCTATTATGGAAATATTTCGCTCTATGATGTAATCGATGTCCATTCCATCAACCTGTGTTGCCGGAGCCTTGCCATTTGTGCCGAAAAGTATGAGGATCCCGTTCTCTTTCATTCTCCTCATAAACCTGAATATTGTTGCAGGGTCCCCGCTGGTGTCTATGACAAGGTCAAGGCCATTTTTCTCAAGCGGGTCGTTGTTGTTATAGTTGTAAAAGTTGATCCCTGTTTTGTCTATGAGCTCATTTTTTGTTACATCAAGGTCGTGCCTGTTTGTAAGGTAAGTGTTGAAACCATAGTCCATAGATTTAAGGGCATAAAGGAAAGCTTCGCTGCCGGTTCCTACTACCAGGCTGTTTTTCTCGTGGTATGAACCTGCCCCATCGGTGAAGATAGACTTTTTTGATACCACATCGAACATTTCAAAGGCCTTTTCTACATTTTTAAGTGGTTCGGTGAGTACCGCAACGTCTCCTATGGAAGGATCCGGGACCTTGACAAGATACTGTGCACTATCTCCAAATTCTTCCCTCATAAAGCCATGCAATCCTGTGATTCCTGCTTCATGCTTGTCCCCGTCAGAGCAGTTGTCGGACCTGCCTGCAAAGCAATTGATGCATTTCCCTGGCCTTCTCACCATCGGAACAACATAATCTCCACTGCTTATTCCAAAATCATTCTTTGGGGCATCTTCAACTTTGCAGAGGCTTTCGTGACCGATTACCAGCCTGGAAAAACCATGGGGGTTATACGCGAAAGGGAGGGCTCCATTCACAATTCCGCGGTCAGTTCCGCAAATTCCTGTAAGTAGTGGTTTTAGCCTTACCTCGAATCCATCAAGGTCTAACTCAAGCTTCTCATAATTCACTCCACCGGAGGGAGCATTGGTAGTAATCCCCCTGTAAAAAGCCATATTTTAGTTATAGGGTCAAAATATTTAAAATTGAGGAATTATAATTGGTGGCCCATCCTGATTTTCTTGGTGGAAAGGTAGAATTCATCGTACGGGGTGGGTTCACTCTTTATGGGTATTCTTTCTGAAACGTTTATGTCGTTGTCTGTCAGGAAATCCATCTTTGCTGGGTTGTTTGTCATAAGCCTTATAGACGTTATTCCGAAATACTTCAGCACCTCTACTGCGAATGAGTAGTCTCTCTTGTCAATGGGCAGTCCGAGCATGAGATTGGCTTCTACAGTGTCATATCCTTGATCCTGAAGGCTGTATGCCTTAATCTTGTTAAGAAGGCCAATTCCTCGCCCTTCCTGCCTGAGATAAATCAGCATGCCAGCTTCCTGCTTCCCCAGGAACTTAAGGGAAGTTATAAGCTGGTCTCTGCAGTCGCACCTCTTTGAGCCCAGCACATCGCCTGTGAGGCACTCGGAGTGTATCCTGACAGGAATATCCTGCTTCCCTTGTATTTCTCCCTTTACCACTACAGCGTGTTCCTCTTCATTGGGGAATTTAAATGTGTAAATTTCAAAGTCACCGAATATGGTCGGAAGTTTAGCCTTGGCGTTTAACTCAAGCATTTAGTTTCAGGGCAATAATTTTGTAGTGATATAAAAAGATGCATAAAAATTAGCCTTGCTATTTGATCTTTTTGGCCAGGTAATAGACTTCATCCTTTTTGAATATGTACAAATCTTCCTTTCCCTGCAGATTGACTTCCAGTTCAGATTTGAAGGCATAGTATTGTGCTTCTGGCAGCGAGAACCTAGGTATTACCCTCCCAGCGCCTGCCTCCATCAGCGAGTTGGAAAGGTTTTCTCTCCTGGATGCAGCCATAATCTCAAACTGCTCTCCAGGGAAATCCTTCATTTGTGCATTTGATGTGTAAAACCTTCTCCTGCTGTCTTTCCAGGCAGGTCTTGCCTGGTAATTTTCCTCAATTAGCCACAGAAGTTTTGCATATGCAATTGACACATCCGGTATGAGTATGAAATCGTCTAGCCTGGAAGCTTCCGGGAAAGGGGTGTCCCTGGGCGACCCGCTCATGCGAATGTTCTGTGGCAATATGGCTGCTGAAACCTCAGAAGATTTCAGCCTGCCACAGTATAGGGTCAAACGGTTAAGGCTTCCGTCGATAGAGAGGTATTCTTTTTCTCCATCCAGCGTGATCTGGTTCCATTCCATCTGAGGCGGAAGGTCAAAAACGAAGTTATGTGTCCTTTCTCCAAAAATCCTGACCAGAGAGAGCGGCGATGGAATGAGCGTGTCCATTGTTCTTTTCAGTTCGTTCGGGGGCCTTGCAGGATCGCTAAAAATTACCGTGTCTTCATCAATTTCAAAATCCTGTGAAAGGGCGTAAATATCCCCATTTAAGATTTTCAAGTTACCGGCCTTATATTCCATGGCGTTAAGCCTGGCCATCCTGTATCGGTCGGGCTGAACCTCCACGCTTATGGTGGATTCATTTGTATTTGACAGGAATATTCCCTGCATACCTGCCCCTGTGCCTGCCTCAACGACATTATATCCCTGTATTCTCTCTGACCTATATTTGCAAACTATTTCCGGGGTTGAATACCTGGAAAGGTACTGATCCATCCAGAGCTTGTCCCAGTTCTGGAATTTTCCATTCAGGTTAATCCTAGAATGGGCAAGTTCGAAGATAATAGAGGTTTCCTTCTTGCCCAGTGAGAGTGCCTTCTGGACCTCGTTAAGGCCATAGCCATTTCTGATGAGCTCAATGCATTGGCCAATTCTTTGATTTGTCAAATCTTTGAATTTGCTGTCCTTGAGTGCCCTGTCCATAAATCTTGCCCAGTCTTCGGTTCTGCTCAATGTCTCCAAATACCTTTTCCATATATCTAACCTATTGGGTGAATACGAGTTGTAAACAATACCTGTTTACCACAGCGAAGCTTGTTTAAGAGCCTCCGTTATAATGCACAAATTTAATATCTCATCTGAGCGATTGAAGGCAAATGGAACCAATTCGAGTAGGCAAGGTCAAGGAGGTATACGATGAGGGAGAAACCCTTCTTTTCAAGTTCACAGACAAAATTTCTGTTTTTGACAAAATGATCCCGAACCTAATCCCGCACAAGGGGGAATCCCTGTGCAGAACTGCTGCCCACTGGTTCAAGATGGCTCAGGAATCAGCCAAGGTATCAACGCATTTCATCGAATGCCCAGCCCCGAACGAAATGCGAGTGAGGAAATTCTATGTCCCCGAGGGTAAGGGGAACCCCTATGAAGTGGAATACGTGATACCACTGGAATTCGTTGTAAGATACTACGTTGCGGGTTCGCTCTTTGACAGGCTGAAGGCAGGCAAGCTTACACATGACGATATTGGCCTTACCCACGACCCCAAATACGGGGAGGAACTTGATGACCCCTATTTTGAGGTCACCACAAAGTACGAGAAATATGACAGAGTGCTGACAAAGGGTGAAGCTATTGAGATAGGCGGATTATCCGGGTCGGAGCTGAACAATATAAGGGAGAGCATACTGAAAATTGACAGGAGGCTCAACAAACAGGTACTTACCCGCGGCCTGATTCATGTGGATGGAAAAAAGGAATTCGCCTTTGGTGCAGGAAGAGAGCCCATTGTCATAGACACGTTCGGCACCGCTGACGAGGACCGCTTCTGGGACAGGAAGGACTACGATAGCGGCAAGATTGTTGAATTGAGCAAGGAATTTGTCAGGCAGTATTACCGTTCGATAGGATACCATAAAGATCTTTATGATGCTAGGGAATACAGTAAAACTGAACCGGAAATCCCAGCATTGCCAGATGACATGGTGAAAAAGACTTCTGACCTTTATGTCACAATGTTTGAAAGGATAACCGGAGAAAAATGGTAAAAATTTATTGGATGCCCAGTTCTATCTGGGTCTCAATATAGTGCCACAAATGATGTTCTATTTCATATGACCAGAGTGCTTCTGGCACTTCAACGAATGCGAGCAGTGGGGTCAGGAAAAAAGACTCCAGTGCGGCGACTCCAAGGTTCTTCAGCCACTCACCGACTCCAACCTTAATCTTGAAATTGGAGGATGTGCCTTCAATGAGAACTGTATATGCACGCTCTCCTGCGAGCAATGTCCTGAAAATGCCTCCTTTCTTGGCCTGAATCAGGTATCCGTTTGGATGCTTTGATGACTGGAGCCTGAAACCCTCTTCCTTAAAGAATTCCTCAACTAGAGCTTCAAGTTTATCCAGGTTGGCATTCTTTCCAACATAGTCTCTTTGTGCATATTTCATAACGGGCTATTGCCATATTCAATTTAAAGGCTTCAGCAATTATTAACAGATAACACTTTAAGGGGCATGGCATGTTCATATATTGAGAGACTCAATGTACAGCCAGATTGTGAAGCCATTCATAGCCAACCATGGGTTTGAGTCTGTGCTCTCGATCGACCTTGAGACCATAATAAGGAACCAGAATGACTTTCTAACGGGAGAAAGGATTATCGCTGTTTCTGTCTCCTACTACAATGAAGGGCTGAAAACAGAACTCTTCATTGCTGGAAATGATTCAGACTCCGAGGAGGATAGGATCCTTAATGAGCTGGACCAGTTCATGTTGAATTTCAAACCTTCAATAATCATCGGTTATAACCAGTGCGGATATGATATACCTTTACTTAGGCTGAAGATGAGGAAGAGAACCTACTCCCGGCAACTTTGGAATCTTAAGTATTTTCTTTCTGTGGCCTACTGCCTCGACATGATGCCGGTAATATCAGACTATCTTGCAGCCATAGATGGTGATTACCGGTTCAGGAAGCTCTCTGATGTTGTTATTCACGACGGTTTCAGCCACCTGCCGCTTGACAGGAAGAAGGGTGTTGTCATAAGGGACGGGAAAAACATTGGAGAAGTGATAGAGGAGCTATGGCGATCCCAGTCACCAGATTTCTTGGAATACTGCCGTGGAGATACCAGGGACATCTTCACGATTTTCAGAGATATTTTTGGTTCCCCATGATTTTTGAATAATAAAATTGTTTCAGAAGTTGCCAAACCTGGCAATTACGTCTGAAAGATTGTCCATGTAATCCTTGAAGATTCTAAGGACGTCCCTGGAGGTGATGACTCCAATTAGTTTGCCGTTTTCAACAACTGGAACTCTCCTGACACCATGCTTGTTCATCAGGACAGTAACGTGATCTGTTGGGGTTTTTGGATCTACAGACATCAGGGGTGCATTCATGATCTCCTTGAGCTTCACGTTTTTGGGGTCTAGGTCCTTTGCTATGATCTTATTGACAAAGTCCCA
The DNA here is from genome assembly GCA_021811525.1 of Thermoplasmata archaeon. Next base: position 49,615 of record JAJZOK010000151.1, read on the forward strand.
CTCTGTTACAATACCATGAGGCTTGTCGTCAACCTTGACAATGACGAAACCCACATGATCGTTGCTCATGATCTTTGCGGCTTCGCTGGCAGAGACTTCTTCCCCGAGCATGAATGTGTATTCCTTCATGATGTCTCTTGCATAAAGTACCATGGTTGAGTATAGCGCCAACGTATATAATTTAATTATTCGGTTGGAAGAAGCATTATTTGTAAATATTCCACCGGATATTTCAACCGATCCCACTGTAAGTGAAACTGCCTTGAAAGTAATTCGACCCTAGCACAGATAAATTAGTTTGAAAGGGGACAAGAAGGTTAAATTAGACTTACCGTTTATTAGGTGTGCCTAAAAAAATTTCATATAGGTATGCTAAATTACCTCATATCATGTTCATGAAAACCTACCCGCAAGGAGTGGGATAGACATAATCCTATCGCACTTTTCTGAACTGATAATTCTCACCATAATTATCGGATTTTCCATCTTTATCTCATTTCCCGTTGTCTACGCAAAGAAACTGAACAGGAAAACTCTGGCCCTTCTTACAGCTCTGGCCATTGGTATCCTCTTTTTCCTCTTGGCCGACATTTTTGGTGATGTGGCCGCCACGATTTACCCAGCCGGATCATATGTAGCCAATGCCGGACTTTCTGCAATATTCATAGTATCCATGAGCGCTTCTTTCCTCTTTCTTTATGGAATGCAGAACAGAAGAAAATCCAGCGAATCAAGTGAACCAATGCATGTGTCCCTGATAGTTGCAGTTGCAATAGGATTCCAGAACCTGACCGAGGGGCTTGTGTTTGGCGCTGCTTGGGCAATAGGCCTTTCAAGCTTAGCACTAGTCATCTTTGTAGGTTTTGTGCTCCAGAACTTCACGGAGGGTTTTCCCATCGTTTCTCCATTTCTCAGAACTGCAAGGCCGAAGGCGTTCGTCCTTTCACTGCTCTTTCTTGTCGGTGCTGTTCCAACCATCCTTGGAAGTGTTCTCGGTTATTTCTACAGCAATTCCTATCTTAATGTCGCATTTGATGCTCTTGCTATAGGATCAATCCTGTATGTTCTGCTGCCAATGCTCAAATCTGTATTCTCCCCCATTGGAGCGAACTCCGAAGTTTACCTTGGGCTACTGGGAGGCTTTCTTGTGGGATTCCTTGTAAATATTATATAACAAATAATTCACGCAACAATGCCATATATCAGAAATTATTCAAGAGAACCAGCATAAAGCATATTACCAATCACCAAATAGCGATCAAAGGGCTTTAATAGCAAAAGAAAATTCTGCTTAAGCCAGTTATTAAAGGAAGTGAACTTATGGATCAAACTTTACACACCGGTACAACAACAGTTGGAATTACGGTAAAAGACGCTGTGATCATGGCAACTGAAAGGAGAGTTACCATGGACCATTTTATCATGCACAAAGATGGAAAGAAACTACATCAGATTGATACCCACGCAGCCATGACAATAGCAGGCCTGGTAGGAGATGCCCAGGTTCTCGTCAGGTATATGTCTGCAGAACTTGAGCTTTACAGACTTCAGAGAAGAGTTAACATGCCCATTGAAGCAGCAGCCACACTTCTCTCCAACATCCTTAACCAGTCAAAGTTCTACCCCTATATGGTCCAGCTCCTCGTGGGAGGGTACGACAAGGCACCCCATATCTTCTCAGTTGATGCTGCAGGAGGTTCAGTGGAGGATGTTTACGCAAGCACAGGATCCGGTTCACCATTCGTGTACGGTGTCCTTGAGAATGGATTCAGGAAGGATATGAGCGTTGATGAGGGAATTGAACTGGTCATAAGGGCAATTTCAGCAGCCAAGGCAAGAGACTCTGCTTCCGGCGGAATGATTGATGTAGCTATCATCGACAAAAAGAGTGGTTTCAAACAAGTTCCAGAGGAAGAAATATTAGAGAGAATAAAAAAATATAAATTAGTAGTATAAATTTAATCCCTACTATTATTAAATTTAATCGGGGCGTTCCCAGCGATGTCTTTTAGAGATTACCTATCAGAAGCAAGAGCTATTTTCGATAAGCTATATCCAGAGCACGAGATAACAGAGGTAGATTACGAAGGGCCAACCATAGTTGTCTACACAAAGAATCTTGAACTTTTCTCAAAGAGAGAGGATCTAGCCAAGCAGATAGCACAGGAAATGAGAAGAAGAATAGCCATAAGGCCAGATCCTTCAATAATGCTCCCGGAGGAGGAAGCAGAGAAGATCATAAAGGAGATAATCCCTGAATCAGCCGGATTCAAGGACCTTTATTTTGAATCGGATACTGGAGAGGTCGTAATAGAGGCGGAGGAGCCTTCCATAATCACTTCTAGGGATTCAGAATATATTATGTCTATCAAGGAACAGACAAAATGGTCTCCAAGGGTGGTTAGGGCACCCCCAATGCACTCAAGAACCGTAAAGGAGATGCGGGAGTTTCTCAGGGAAGTCAAGCAGGAAAGAAAGGTTTTCCTGCATAACCTTGGTGAGAAGCTCAATGTGCCCACCATGCCGGGGGAAACCTGGGTCAGGGTAACTGCACTCGGGGGCCATAGGGAAGTGGGAAGGAGCGCCACACTTATTTCCACAAACAATTCCAAGGTCCTAGTAGACTGTGGAATGATGAATATAAATGAGGATGACAACCAGCCATGGGCAAGTGCCCCATATCTTTACGTTCCAGAAATACAACCATTCAGTAGCCTGGATGCTGTAATTCTGACACATGCCCACCTTGACCATTCAGGGCTCCTTCCAATTCTCTATAAGTATGGTTATGAGGGTCCAGTTTATATGACACCACCCACGAGAGACCTCGCAGCTCTCTTACAGAATGATTACATTAAAGTTGCCCACATAGAGGGGCACAAGGGCCCATACGAATCAAAGCATGTAAGGGAAGCCCTGAAACGCTCCATTGTCTTAAGATATAATGAAACCACAGATATTACAAGGGACATGAGACTGACTTTTTACAACGCTGGCCACATTCTGGGCTCTTCGTCAGTGCACCTACACATAGGGGAAGGGCTTTACAACATTGTTCTCAGCGGTGATGTCAAATTTGAGAAAACCTGGCTATTCAACCAGGCAAACAACAAGTTCCCAAGGGCAGAGGCATTCATGACTGAGTCCACTTATGCTGGCAGGGATGATTATCACCACCCAAGGGCAGAAGCATCAAACAATTTTGCAGACATTGTGAACAGGACCTTTGAGAGAGGCGGTTCTGTGCTGGTTCCTGTGTTCGCGGTTGGAAGAAGCCAGGAAGTCATGCTTGTGGTGGAAGAGGCCATAAGGACGGGAAAGATACCTGAGTGCTCTGTTTACCTTGATGGTATGATCATGGAGGCCACAGCTATACATGCAGCATATCCAGAATATCTGAACAAGAATCTCAGGGAATCCATAATGATCAAGAGGGAAAACCCGTTCCTGAGCAAGATATTCAAGAAGGTTGAATCTAGGCAGCAGAGACAGGATATCTGCGATTCCAACGAGAAGAAAATCGTTCTTGCCACATCCGGAATGATGAACGGTGGCCCCGTGATGGAGTACTTCAAAACCTGGGCACCATCACCTGAGAATTCCCTCGTATTTGTTGGATACCAGGCAGAGGGCACCCTTGGGAGAAGAATACAGAGGGGGTCTTCAGAGATTACTCTATCCGATGGCGGAAAGGCCACAAGATATGAGATCCGAATGGCGGTAGAAACTTCAGAAGGATTCTCAGGGCACTCTGACAAGAGACAGCTTCTTGCCTACATAGCGACTATGCAGCCAAAGCCACAGAAGATACTTGTAAATCATGGTGACGGAGAAAAGGCTGCGGAGTTTGCCAGATTGATAAGATCCAAGTTTGGCATAGACGCGGTTGCTTTAAGAAATCTAGAGACTTTGAGGCTGTACTAATATAAGAGAACCTACAGCCCTCATTATTCATTTCTTTCTTAATCTGAACCACTTCCCCCAATTTTTCAGTGCTGCCTGGTCGAATGAAATATGACTGGGAACCTCCAAGACAAAACTTTCTTTCCGAGTATTTTTTTATTAAAGGAGATTTGAGTTTCAATAAAAATGGTTTAAAGTGGAAATTCTCCACTTGGCGATACTTTCTTCCAGTCATCCAGAAATCTTTTCAGGCCTTCGTCTGTTTTTGGATGTGATGGAAGCTTCTTGAGCACATCGAAGGGCAGTGTCACAACATCTGCCCCAATCACAGCTGACCTCAGGACGTGCACAGGATTCCTGATGGAAGCGACCAGTATCTTAGTGCCAATTCCGTAGTTCACGAACATGGTCTTTATCTGGTCAATGATCTGCATTCCGTCTTCCCCTATGTCGTCCAGCCTGCCAACAAATGGCGAGACATATTCTGCACCGCTCTTGGCCGCAAGAAGCGCCTGCAATGGATTGAATATCAGGGTGCAGTTCACTGGGATCCTCTTTTCCTTGAGGCTTTTTATTGCTTTCAGCCCGTCAAGTGTCATTGGGATCTTTACGACTGCATTTGATCCAAGCTGGCTAACCTTCAATGCCTGCTTCATCATGTTCTCATAATCCGTTGCTACAACTTCCACACTCACTGGCCCAGGGGTGATCGCAAGGATCTCCTTTATGACCTCTGAGAAAGTCTTGCCTTTCCCGGCTTCCTTTGCTGCCAATGTTGGGTTGGTTGTAACGCCATCCACCAATCCGAGTTCCACGCCTTCCTTTATCTCATCCACGTTTGAAGTATCAAGGAAAATTTTCATATCTTGGTTCCTCCCTAAAACAGCCTTCTGTCATTTTCACTATATCATCCACTCCCATATGGAAGTAATCAAAGAGTTCCCAGCCCTTGCCAGACTTTCCAAAGGTATCTCTCATGCCAAGCCTCCAGACCGGGACTGGATATTCTTCAGAGGTGACTTCTGCGACTCTGCTTCCAAGGCCATTGTAAATCGAGTGCTCTTCCACAGTTACAACATGCCCTGTTTCCTTAGCAGCTTTGACAATTGCATTCCTGTCTATCGGCTTGATGGAACTCATGTTGATGACACGCGCATCAATGCCTTTGTTCTTGAGCTGCTCAGCAGCCTCAAGGGCAAATGACACCATTACGCCCATGCCAATGATTGTGACATCGTCCCCGTCCTTGAAGGTGTGTGCTTTTCCCTGCTTGAATTCATAATTCTTGTCATTTAGTACAGGGAATTTTTCCCTGGAAAGCCTGACAAAGTTGGGACCCCTCCCCCTTTCTGCAAGGAAATCTATAACGCTCCTGGTTTCTATTGAATCTACAGGGACAGAAACCTTCATGTTGGGCAGCCCTGACATAATTCCTACATCTTCGACAATCTGGTGGGTAGCCCCGTCTTCTCCAACGGTGATTCCGGAATGCGTGACAACGAAGTTAACGTCGAGGTTGTTGTAGCATACTGACTGCCTCATCTGCTCGTACGTCCTCATGAGAAATACTGCAAATGTGGATGCAAAGACTCTCTTGCCGCTCAATGAGAGGCCTGCTGCAGTGGCAACCATGGACTGCTCCGCAATGCCCATGTTGAAGAACCTGTCAGGGTATGCCTTGCCGAATATCGATGTCTTGGTTGAGGAAGAAAGGTCCGCGTCTAGAACAACCAGTTCCATGTACTTTGCGCCAAGAGTCTTTAGTTCCTCGCCATAGGCATCCCTTAAACTTTCTGACTGCCCCTTGAGCATTTACTCCTCACCCCCTATTTCCCTGAGGGCCCTCTCGTATTCTTCCTGTGAAGCAGGAGGTGCGCCATGGTACTTTGGATTGTTTTCCATGTAGCTTACCCCCTTGCCTTTTACTGTATTTGCGATGATGAATGTTGGCTTTTCCTTGCTCTTCTTGGCCTTTTCAATCGCAGAAATTATTTCCTCAAAATTGTGGCCATCTATTTCAATGGCATTCCATCCAAAACTTGATACCATTTCCTTGACGTTTTCAATGGGCATTATGTCCTTCGTATAGCCGTCCAGTTGCACGCCATTCTTATCAAGTATGACAATAAGGTTGTTTAGCCTGTACTTTGAACCGGCCATCATGGCTTCCCATATGCTACCCTCTTCAATTTCTCCGTCGCCAACAATAACGAATACGTGATAGTTTTTTGAGTCAAGTTTCCCGGCAAGAGCCATTCCAACCCCTATGCCAAGGCCCTGGCCAAGTGAACCCGTGGAAGCCTCAACTCCTGGAACGCCTCTGTGGACATGGCCCTCGAGTTTAGAATTCAACTTCCTGAAACCCGAAAGTAGAGATTCCGGGAAGAAACCCCTAATTGAAAGTGCTGCATAGAGGCCGGGGGACGCATGCCCTTTGCTCAGCACAAGCCTGTCCCTCTCAGGATTTGTCGGGTCAAGTGGATCGATGTTCATTTCCTTGAAATAAAGCACAGCAAGAATGTCAGCGATGCTAAGAGATCCACCTGGATGCCCGCTCTTGGCAGAGTAGACCATCTCTATAATCTTCCTTCTTATGCTAGTTGCTATGTTTTTCAGGTCGGCCTCTTTATATTGCTCCATTAAACTTTCTCCAGAATTTTCCCCTCAACATTCCCTCTGCAGGTTTTGAGAGGCACTTAAGCGTAGCAGTATTTTTAATAGTATTAAAAATGTTTTTTAGGCATCCTAGCAACATTGGCTTTGTAGTTTCAGATTGTATCTACTCCAGTGTCCTTATTCGTTTGCTGCCCCATATTCTGTATCTCTGTATAGGAAAGGCCGGTTGCAACTACGAGCACTTCGACGCTCCCCGTGTACTTTGGGTCAACCGTGGCTCCCCAGATGATCTGTGTACCCTTTCCAACAAGTTTCCTGATCATATCGGCAGCGCTGCTTGACTCTTCTAGCTGGAGGTCAGTTCCGCCAGTAATGTTTATTATTACTCCCGATGAATTGCTCATATCCAGTTTGAGGAATGGCGAGTTGAGTGCTTTGTGGACTGCTTCCTCCACCCTTAAGCCTGGTTCGGCGCTCGACATCCCTATGCCTATCATTGCAATTCCGGAATCTTTCATGATGGTCCTTAGGTCGTTAAAGTCAAGATTTATGAGGCCAGGTTTGGTCACCAGGTCAGAAATTCCTGTAATCGCCTTAACAATGATTTCGTCAGCAAACCTGAAAGCTTTTTCAAGAGGCAGGTCAGGCACAAGTTCAAGAAGCTTGTCATTGGGTATGATTATCACGGTGTCTGAATAATTTGAAAGCCTGGACAGCCCCTGCGTGGCATTCTCCATTCTTACCTTACCTTCTGACTTGAATGGGAGTGTAACAACGGATATTGTGAGCGCGCCACTGTCCTTGGATCTTGATGCAATATAGGGGGCAGAGCCTGTTCCGGTACCCCCGCCAAGGCCAGCTGTGATGAAAGCTATGTCTGTGCCCGCGATATACCGCATAATCTCCTGGTCAGATTCCTTGGCTGCTAGTTCCCCTATCCTCGGGTCAGCGCCAGAGCCAAGGCCCCTTGTGAGGCTTTTTCCCATTAGAATCTTGTGGTTTGCTTTCGTCTTGAGCAAGTGTGGGGCATCAGTGTTGCAAGCAATCATAGTCGCACCATTGATGCCTTCCTTCATTAGCCTGTTAATTGTATTAGAGCCTGCACCTCCAGCCCCGAAGATCATGATCTTGACCCTGAGCTGCTCCAGGTAATTCTGTAGCTCCTCGTCTGATGTGCTGAAGTCTTCTTCACGGTCTTCATAGCCAGGATAGTTGGGTTGACTCATTTTCCAAGAAGATAGTGTGTATAATGTATTAATTTTTGTCAGATATCCTCAAAATTTTATTTTTATGGAATTTTAACAATTGTTTATCTTGTTCCCCAGCTGTTCCCCTTCCAGAAAGTGAGGAGCCCATAGATGCTTGTCACAAACAGCACACCCAGTGCAAGTGCACCATATGCTATTGTTTTGAGCCTTTCGCCGCTCATTCTCTGCACCACCGCCCCAAGGAATATAGCTGAGCCGCCCAGGTTCATAAGTGCAACTGCGACCCTGATGAATAGATGAGACCCTAATGTGTTCAGGTCCCCAAATAATGCGAAAGCAAAGATATCTCCAGCTTGGAAAGATGCATGATTGAAGAGGAAGAATGAATACAGCTTGAAAATTCCTATTCCCAGCGCAATGAACGGAAGAGCGAAAGTGTAGACCATTTCCAGAGTATAGAAACCTCCTGCCTTGATTATGGTGCCTTCCCGGAGCTCCCTGCCAAACCTGATCCAGTTGGAACGTGACCATCTGAGGTTCTGCCTGAAGAACTTTTTCACGTTTTCCTGAGGATAGCATTGTACCTTTGTGGTGTAATCCTTCACTGCCTTGTACCCGTTCTTGATTATGTATCCTGTCATCTGCCAGTCATCACCAAGCGGTGATGACTTCCCCATGATTGAGAAATCTGAGAATTCCTTTGACATTATGAAGGGCCGGATTATGTCAGTCCTGTACATAACGCAGGCACCGTCAAGGTTCATTACATTCCCATGGGCAGACATGGCCCTGAAAATGACTTCCCTGGACCTCTCAACGAACTCCGATGCATATGAAAGGGGATCTCCTGTCTTTTTAATTGTGAGATTGGCCCCCACTCCGCCCACATTGTTTACGAAATGGGACATCATGCTTGAAACCGCATTCTCAGGGAGTATGGTATCGCTGTCCATGAACATGACATATTCCGTGCTAAGGTAGCCCATTGCCAGTGCAAGTGCCTTTTTCTTCCCCTGCCTGGATTTCTGGTGCACGAAGAGCCCACCCCTTGTTTCCGTTATTGCCTTATATGGTTCATAACTGGAGTCACCAACAACGACGAAGCTGCAGCCCTGCCTTGAAACAGAGTCAATTGCTTCTGTGAAGATATTCTCCTTTTCATTGTAAACTGGAATTACAATTGTGGCTTTATTTGGATCCACCAATGAATAGTCAGTCTGAGAGATGTATCTCATTGAACTGTACGAATTTATCAGATAATAAAAAACGGTTGCCAGGGTCAGAAGACCAATGGCAAAGTAAACCTCTCTTACCAGCAATCTGGAGTTTTATTTTTCGTGGGTATTAAAAATTATTGGTTCAATAATGCATTCATGAGCGAAAAAATAACGATATTTAGAATAACTCCTGAACAATTGTCAACCCATGAAGATTCTTGTAACAGGACACAAAGGTTTCATTGGCGCCATTATTTATTCCAATTTCAGGAAGAAATACCAAGAAGTGGACGGAATTGATGCTGGGGACCAAATTCCCGACAAGAAATATGATTATATCATTCACCTTGGCGCGAGAACCCTGATCAGGCTTTCCAAGGATAAGCCGTATGAATATTTTCAGGACAACCTTGATCTTTCAATGAGGATACTCGAGCTGGCAAGGAAACACGATTCAATAGTTGTTTACCCCACATCTGGATCTGAAAGCGAAGCCACCAACCCATATTCACTGGCAAAAAAGCAGGTGGTTGAATGGATAGAGCTTTACCACAACCTATACGGCCTCAGAAGGCACGTACTGAAATTCTACAACATATATGGCCCAACCAGCAGGAAGGGGGCAGTATACCTGTTCTGCAATGCTGCACTTAAAGGTGAGCCAGTAACTGTGTATGGTGACGGAAACCATGTAAGGGACTTTATTCATGTCAATGACGTTTCGCGATGCATAGATCTCATCCTTGATGGTAAAGTACAGGAGGGCCATCACGAAATCGGCACTGGAAAAGGAACTTCTGTCAATGGCCTCATAGAAATAGTTGAAAATGCCACAGGAGTAAAACTGGAAGTTGCCCACAGGGAATATATCCTTCCCGAGGCAGAAGCACTTTATGCTAAGAAACCACTGCTGAAAGAAACGATTCCAATTGAAGATGGGGTAAAAGAGGTATTGGAGGAATTGAAGAAAGAGAGATCAGGCTCTCTTTAACTTCTCCCTCAGTACTTTCTTGTCGATTTTCCCGGTGCTGGTTTTCTCAAAGCTGTCAATTGGGATGTACTCGTCTGGAAGCCAGAATTTTGCAACCCTGCCTGCAGAAACGAACTGCTCCAGGTGAGCCCTTAGCTTGTCATGGTCAAGGCTGTTGGCCCCCGAAATGAATGCAACTGGCCTCTCGCCCCACTTGTCATGGGCTCTTCCAACCACAGCCACTTCACCAATGCCCGGGAATGTGCTGATTAGGTCTTCCAGAATTACTGTCGGAATGAACTCTCCTCCTGACTTTACTGCATCCTTCTCCCTGTCCACGATGGAAATGTACCCATGTGAATCAACAACTGCAAGGTCTCCTGTATGCATCCAGCCATCGATCCAGAGTTTCTTTGTGTTGCTTTCATCCCTAACATAGCTTGATGTGAGCCATGGTGCACGGACCACTATCTCGCCGATTGACTTGGAATCCCACGGCACCTCTTTCCTTGAAGAATCTATGACACGCATATCCACTAAAGGAATTGGAATCCCAGTTTTGATCTCAAATTCTCCCCTTTCTTTTTCGGGGAGCTCGTGAACATACTTGTTATAAGTCGCCAGTGTTAGTATTGGCGCAGTTTCCGACATCCCGTACCCTGCGTTTACCATGATGTTCATAGACCTTGCCTTATCGGCAAGGCCCTTTGGCAAGGCACCTCCACCGACAGTTACCCTCAGGTTCAGGGATTTGAGGTCATCTCTGTTTTCGCTGTTCATGAGCATATAAAGGATGGATGGGACCATGAAGCTCACATTGACTTTCTCTTTCTTCATTATCTTGGGTATTTCATTGAAATCATACCTGCCTGGGAGGACATACTTCATGCCCTTGAGGATTGCCATGTACGGCATTCCCCAGGAATGCACATGAAACATGGGCACAAGGGGCATGGCCACGTCTGTGCTCTTGAGGTTGATTGGTTCATCGCCGAGGGCTACTCCCATAGTTAGAGTATGGAGAACGAGTTGCCTGTGGGTGAAGCTGACACCCTTTGGGAGCCCCGTTGTTCCGGAAGTGTAGAAAATAGTGGCAAGATCATCCTCGTTAAGTATTGGGAGCTGGACCAAATCTGCGCCCTCCCCAAGACTGTGGTAATGGTGTGAACCGTCCAGCTTAGGTTCCCCATCCGGATGGTCGGAAGACACTATCCAACCCTTTACGAAGTCGAAGAGGCCAATGCTGCCCTCAATCAAGGGGACAAACTCATCGCGGATGATCACATACCTGTCATCTGCGTGCTGCATTGTATAGAATATGAGGTCAGGTGGATATCTTATGTTGACCGTGTGCAGTACCCCTCCAGCCAGTGGAATTGCATAATATGCCTCGAGATACCTGAGAGAATCCCACTCAAGAACCGCCACCTTGTCTCCTTTTTTTATGCCAAGTTTTACCAGTCCCCTTGCTATTTCATAGACTCTTTGGCGGAACCGTTCATAGGTCACCTCTTCCTTGCCCATGTAAGAAATGATCTGTTTAGGGTTGTTTCTTACCGAAGAACTGAAAATCTTGTCGATGGTGAGCTCATATTTGTCCCCAGTCATTATTATCTAATGAGTATGCCAGAATTCAATTATATTGTTTTCGGAGTTAAAACTCCCTAAAGGAAATGTACATCTATAATGACTTCCAAGAAAGAAAAATTCAAAGCAACGAGATTTAATCACCCTGAAAAAGAAGATACTGGCTGCTGAATGAGTTTAACAGAAGATTGCCGCTGAAGGTTACTGAGAAAGATGTGTTGGATGCAGATGCAACAAATGGGCTTCCAGCAAAACTCCAGCCTGGAAGTGCCACCGCAGTGGCGTAAGGGGCCCTGCTGTTGTTGTACTGGGAAAAGAATGCATAATCCCATGTCTTGGCTAAAGTGCCATTGAACGTATAGTTCAGCGAGTGCAGCGACATGTTATTTACCGTGTATACTGCACCGGAGGATGTAACTGATGTTCCGTTTGTGAAATAATCAACAATACTGGTGTTTGCCAGTAGGTTCACAACCTGTGAGCCAGTAGAGGAGAATATTTCAGAGGAACCTGTTAGTCCCATGGCCGACAAGCTAATGGAGTGCCCTGAAGACCCTCCTGTAATGCCTAAAGGAAGCGGGCCGAGATTGTCAGCCGGCTGGTTGTTCCCGTATAACTGGAATAGGGAGCCGTCTTCCACCAGGTAATTTATTGCTGTGATATACTGTGTATTGCCATTTGAAAGCATGACTCCGGCTATCCTGTAGGACAGATTGACGTAGTTTGAAGTGTGCGTGCCTCCTGTGCCGGTGAGGTTAAGCAGTAGGCTCGCTGTGATGGACGCGTTAAAGGCTGCACTAGATGGCAGTATGGAGAGCTGTGTGTCACTGGCCTGGGAGAATATAGAAACACCAGAGATCCCAAGTGGAACAGTTGCACTCAGAATTGAACCGGCAGCTATTGATGGTGAATGCAAATCAGAGACCAGGCTTCCCAGTGCTGCCTTATTCAGGGTCTCGTAATGCGTTTCATTGGCAGTTTCCTGTGCAGGGATATACCATACCATGAAACTGGTGAAAAGTGTTATGAGGACAGCAAATAGGAGAATAGCGCCTATAACTTCCGCTACCGCCTTGTCTTCCTTTTTATACGGAATGCTGTAAAACCTGCCTCTTTTCACTCTTGTTTGGTATGAACTGGATGTCTTAATAAGTTTTGGCACGTGGGCTTTGTATTTCACTTTACTTGGAACGGGATGCCGGCTTGACCCCCTGAACAGGTTTCCCGGGAAAAGTGTTTTTATCCTCTCCATATGACCATGCAGTTGTCAATCAAATGCTTAACAATTCAAGGGAGCGAACTTTCTGGAATCCCTCCCGGAATTGGCCTTGAGGAAATGGAGGGTGAGGAAATCATGATCTGCGACTATGACGCCATCTTTCGGGGCAAGTTCAACTTCAAGCTATACGATAGGGTAGCAAAGTTCTTCGAACTTATTGTGGTAAATTTCCCCAACAGAATCGAAGACCTCATGGATTCCCTTATCTCCGGGGCTTACAGCGTTGTGCTAAGCCCTGATGAAGCCCCTGAAACATTGAAGAGGATGCTGGAGGTTTCAGAGAATATAATTCTTCCCTACAGGAGCGAGAATCTTGGTTTCTTCCTGAACAATGGGGGGAAGTATATCATATCAGACAGGCAGGTGAATGTAAACTTCAGGAAATGTTACAATGTAGGCCCTGAATTGAGTGGTGACGCATATGTCAACGTCTCGGATTTTCCAGAAAATCTTTTGCCCTATATATGATTCGAACCTAAAGAATCCCAAGACTTTTATAGTAAAAATCAGTAAAAGTTAATTGTTGAGTTCCGAAGGGGAAAAATCAGAAAAAATAAGCCCGTTCATATCATCCCTCTCGGTCCTGAATTTTCTTTTTGCGCTGACAATGAATGTTTTCGGGTACACCATTTTCTATCTCCTTGAAAGGAGTAACATTTCCATTATATACGGAGGCCTCGGAACAAGCATAGGGCAGGTAATCCTCCTTTTCATTCTGATCCCGCAGGGCAGGCTCATTGACCGGGGGAAGGCATACGGCCTGATGATACTCGGTGCAACGGTATATGGAATAATGATCATATTCCTGTTCATTGACTCCCTGGGCATGTTGCTCTATTCAGGGATCCTGATGGCCGCAGGAATCGGAATTGTGCTAGTGTCGCAGAACACCTTCAAAACATCGCTTTCTTCATTCATAGGCAAAGCAGTAAGGCTTTCCATAGTGGGAAAGCACTATTCTAGGATAATTCTCATGGAAATGCTCGGCGGGGCAATTGCAATGTTCACTGTTGCAGCCGCGGTCGTATTCTCAACCTTCCGCATAATTTACCTCATTTCAGGAGTAACGTTGCTTTTTGCCACATTAGCAGCCTTCTTCATCCTGTTTCCGGAAAACAGGAAAATGATGGTTGAGGCAGAGAGGAAGACAAAACGACCCGGTTTCATGGAGAGCGCTAGGGCCCTCTCCTCAAGAAAGCGATTTGTGGCGCCTATTCTTCTTACAAAAATATTCATGGCCATTGGCGTTTACGTTGTATCCTATTTCTTCATTATTAGCGGCCAGAAAATCGATGTAACGCCGATTTTCGCCATAATAGCACTTGGAATAGGGTTTGCACTTTCAGTTCCCTTTGGCCTCTATGGGGAGAAATTTGTTGATTCCCACCCATCAATGGGCAAGGCATATGTTGTCCTCCTTTCACTTCTGGACCTTGGGATGTATTCATTCCTTGCAGGTGCATTTTACTTTTCCCAGCCTTACCTGTTCTACCTTTCCCTTGGATTCTCCGCCCCTGGCCCAATATTTGTCGCTGGAGGAATGACTTACGAACTGAAGATCATCGGGAAGGAAAACAGGGGGATGTTTGCCGCAATACAGAGGACCCTTGTGGGAATTACGTTCATCTTGATCGGCATACCATTTGCATATGTCTTTACAATAGATTTCAGGCTAATCTGGTACCTCCTTCTGATACTGTCAGTTGGAACAGTTGTTTCTTCGCTTCTCATCCCATCGGGAAAATATGTGGCAGAGCATTTTTCCAGCAAAGAATCTACTTAAAGTGGCATCCTTCTGTAATTAGGAATTTAAAGGGAATTCAATTTTTTCTGGGGCACCCATATAATTATTCGCAGTGATCAAGAAAATCCGGAGTAAAATCTAAACTTCGAGGAACATGGCACATAAATTGAAATAGCCCAGACTGCCTGCCAGAAAGAATGGGCCTTGCTTTCAAAAATATGGGCAATTTATTCCTCATTTTTAAAGAGAAATTACCCATTTCTGGGACGGGCCCGCTGGGATTCGAACCCAGGTCTCCGGCTTCGAAGGCCATAAGGATATCCTAGCTACCCCACGGGCCCCACTTGAAATGGTATTGGAATATTAAAATACACCCCCATATGATTAAAGTGTTTTCTGGAATCCTTCTTTCCTGGGGAAGAATAGCTCATTGTCTTTCCTTGATTTTATTACGTCCATCAGGGTGTAAACTGCCTTTACTTTGCCTTTTTCCACAACCTTGTATGGTGACGAGAAGTTGAAGCAGAGTGTGCATTCCGTGGGAAAACCTGCATGAAAATAGCACCTGGCATCCTCATAGAACATGCACTGCGCCTGCAATGAGCCTGAAGTCATAGAGAAGGTACCCTCTTGCCTATGATCTCCTTGCATTTAATAAAGTATGAGTAACGGTCCATGCCATCTTCCATCTCAATTCCAGCTGGCATCAGTCCCATGAGGACCATCACCGCTAAATGTATGGTTGACTCTGGCATGCTCTCCCTGTCCTCCTTGGATAGTTCATCACTGCAATATTTCATGAACATCTGGGTAATATTCTGGTAAATCACAGTATCCTTGCCTATTGTATACCCGTTTCCAACAACTTCAAGGAGTTTTTCCTTGTCTCCCTTAATGAGGTGCTCGATAGCCTGCCCCAGGCGTGCTATTGCAAATCCCATGGAGTCACCAAGGGAATCCGCAGTTTTCACGAGCCTTTCAAAAGCAGCATGAGCCCCTTCAATGTCTGCTTTCAGGCTGTGGTGTATGCCAGAAAGGAGATACCAGGTGGGGAGAAAGTCATCCGCTTCCGTTATTTCCAAATCCATTATGGATTCAAGCTCCTTCTTGATCGCTTCATTCAGGGTAGGCTGCACAATTATATACAAGCCTCTGGCCAGTTTCTCCTTAGCTTTGTTGCCTATGGACTTTGAAATCTTGAGGAGCTCTTCTGCGTACTTGACGCCACTGGGATAACTCATCATGTCGAATGAAGCCATGGTTGCAAACCTGAAGAATGGGTAAGAAAGATTGCTGTCCCCAAGCATCCTCACAAGGCCTGCGGCTCCGGGGAAGTGTGACATGAAGTCCTCCTTCCTGCCAATGTTGTAATAGATTTCGCAAAGGTTGTAAGTTGCATATGCCCTTGAAACCAGTTCTCCTGAAATGTATGATTTCTCGATGATTTCTGTGAGCATCTTGGCTGATTGCTCAAAGTCTCCCCAGTAGCTGTAAATGATGGCAATATTATTGAGCATGAGAAGCTCCCTATCGTAGAACTTGAATTCCTGGCATAGCTTCAGGGCTTCCTCGTATTCCTTGAGAGCCCCCTTAAGGTCAAATTTCTTGATCTTTAGAGTGCCGAGAGTCCCATATCCGTCTGCAATGAGCTCTGAAATGTTATTTTCCTTTGCTATCTTGATGGTTTCTTCTGCCGCCTTTTCCCCTTCCTCAATGTTGTTAAGGAAAGAGTGCCCAGTTGCGATTGTTAGCCATGCGGAAGCCCGGTCATAAGGCTCCAGTGGCTCTTCCCTGAGCAGGTCCATGCACATGTCAATAGCATCCTGGTAACGGTCAGTCCTCTGCGCCAGCTTCGCTGCACTGAGCTTTGTGAAGACAGGTTCAACTGCAAGAAGGTCTGGGTCATTGTAAATTTCAATGGCGTCCTCAAGCCTCCCAAGGTTGAAGTACGACTGTGCGGACAGGATTGCGAGGTGAGCCTTTGCCTCCTTGCCGGATACAAACTTAGAAAGGTTCATGAACAGATCCTGGGGAAAACCGACATAGCTCAACTTGTCTATGAATTTCCTCCAGTTCCCGTTGACCAGTTCCTCTATGCGTTGGGGGTCCTTCCTCAATTCGAAGACCTTTAGTTTGGTAATGAACGGCAGATTTGAAAATCCAGGCTGCTTTAGGAAAGTTTCGCTGATGATGTATCCGCCATTTGAATAGACGGAGTTCATTATGATGTCTGAAACACGGTTGTTTACCATGCTGTAATTTGCAGCTCGCTCTGTAACAAGGCCGATGTCCCGGAGCTTTTCAAGTGCGTCCAGAACTTGGCTGACCTCAAGCTGGGCAAGTGTAGATATGAAAGTTGGGGACATTTCTTCCGGAATGAGTGCCACGATCTCAACTACTTTCCTTTCTCCGTCGCTCAGGTCCCTGATTGCTTTGTCGAACCGGATCTCTGAACTTGGCGGGATTGGAAAATACCTGTAGGTTACTTCCTCAAGTTCTCCGCTGGAATTTATTATTCCCTGTTCCTCATAGTATTTCAGGGTGTATACAAGGGAACGTATATTCCCGTTTGTCAGTCGGAAAAGTTCCTGTATGAAGCTGGATGGCAGATTATACTTCATATTCTTGAGCAGGGCCCTTGTGTCCTCCAGGTTGGTCCTCTCATAATTGATTATCTGGATATCCGGTTCAGCGCCCACTAGATTCAGGAATCTCACAATTGAGCTGCCATCCTCTACATTGTCTTCAGTTATAGTTCCGAAAATTGAAAACCCCAGCTTCGGGGCGAGCCTGGATATGTAAATGAAAAGTTCCCGTGAATGCTGGAGCATGTTTTCAAGGTTATCTATAATGAAGAAAGTTCGTGATGCAACTTCCTCATTTAGCGTGGAAAATTCCTCTACAATCTGAGGAAGGGACCTTTCGTTGAACTGTTTGTGCAGCTGGTTTAGCAGTTCATTGTAAGCCTGGTACATGAGGGCTTCACTGGAAGCGTAGGACCGTGTCCTGTAGACTCTGAAGCCCTGGGCCTTTGCATTTACCTCTATTTCATTGAGGATCTGCGTTTTTCCAGTGCCCTCTTTGCCCAGGAATACGAAGGAGCGCCCCATAAGCTGGCCGTTGGCAAGCATGTCCAGAAAGTACTGGTGTGCGCCCCTGTAATTGAAAAGCTTCTGCATCTGCCACAAAGTATTGATTAGAGTACTTAATAGTTATTTCTTGTACCCATTGCATGGTCAGGATCTTGGCATTAAGCTAAAGTTTGACCCTCAAGCCGCTCACGCTGAGCCTCTCCCTGCCGAATTCCCTGGAATTTAGCAGGGCAGATTTCGTGAATACGGGGCCCTGCGTGCAGAGCTGCAACCCATCTATTGAACATGAATCACAAACCCCAATGCCACATTTCATGTGTCTCTCCAGAGAGAAATCAGCGTCTATGCCATCGCCTGAAATGTAATCCAGCACAGACTTAAGCATCAGTTCCGGGCCACAGACATACATCATGGAAAATTCTCCAAGGTCCATGCTCTTAAGCCCTTCCACAGCAAATCCTTTTATCCCACTGCTGCCATCGTCGGTTACAGTGGTGAGCTTCTCGGGAGAAAACCTGTCCGCAAAGAGCAGTTCTGCCTTTGTCCTAGCTGAAACCAGACCATGCGATTCAGGCGTTATTAGCGGCAATAGGCCAGCCATTCCGGAGCCGCCGCCAACTATCAGGGCCTTCCCATCGTGCTTCCTGAAAGTATTTCCATAAGGCCCCCTGAAGAATATTTTCTCTCCAGCCCTAAGCTTCGTGATCGCAGTGCTAGTTGGGCCGTAACTCTTCACTGTTATTCCTTTTGTATGGCCAGTGAAGGAAAGTGATATTGGAATCTCGCCAACGCCTGGAATCCAGACCATTATGAACTGCCCCGGGCGCACTTCCTTTTCCCATGGGAAGAGAATTGTGACAGTAGTTGGGGTTTCCCTGTCTACCCGTTCAATCACTGAATGAATCACTGGACTGCCGCTCCTACCAACTCTTTAATGCTGGCGATCCCCTCTGACTCCATGAATGAGGAAATGCCGCTATTGATCTCTGAAAAGATGCCTTTACCCTTTGAATAGACCCCCGTTCCGATCTCGAGGGCAGAAGCCCCCGCCATGAGGTATTCAATTGCATCCTCATACGCCTCGATTCCTCCAACGCCAATTATGGGCTTGCCTGTTTCCTTGTAAAGCTGGTAGACGTATCTGATTCCCACATTCTTGATTGCACGGCCCGATAATCCGCCATATGCGTTGGACAGTACAGGGCGCCTTGCGTATATATCAATGGCCATTCCCCTGACTGTGTTTATGACTACAAATGCATCTGCCTTGCTTGCAGCATTGGCAATTTCTAAGATGTTTGTGACATTGGGGCTCAACTTGGCCCAGACGGGAATCTCGATTTTATTCTTCAGTTCCCCAATGATCTCTTCAACGAGTTCAGGATCTGATCCTACTTCAGAACCCACACCGAGCACATGTGGGCATGAGAGGTTGAGTTCAAGGGCGTTTGCCCCGTATTCCTCCATCTTTTTGCCAACATAGAGAAAGTCATCAGCTGTGCCACCGAAAATGCTTCCTATGACCGGTTTGCCTGCCTGCAGTGCTATCCCCACCTCATTGCCAAAATTATCAATCCCGGGATTCGAAAGTCCAACTGCGTTTAGAAGTCCATCGGGAACCTCAGCCACTATTGGGGGACGGTAGCCAGTCCTTTCCTCTCTGCCAATGGATTTTGTTACAACTGCAGCTGCGCCACATTCGAGAATGTTTTTCATGGTATATCCGTTCTCGTCCAGTATGCCGGAGGCAAGCATCAGAGGGTTCTGAAGCCCTATTCCGGTTATTGTCGTTTTTAGGCTAGGCATTTATTCTCCTGGGTTCTAATCTGGAGGGGTTCATTCGTATGAACGGCCATATTTTACCATAATGGAAGCTTGCTTTACTGTCTTGTCCTCTATGATCTTCAATAGGTCTTTCTTGGTTAGCCCTGGTTCAAGCTCTGGCCCCTGCAGCACAGCATAGAGGTAGAAAAAGTACCTGTGAACGTTCTTCCTTGGAGGGCATGGCCCGTTGTAGCCTATTTTATTGAAACTGTTTACTCCCTGTGCCATTCCATCGTTTGTAACCTTTTCCTTCGGCAGGTTTTCTGGAAGTTGCTTCACCTCGGGCTTGATATTATATAAAACCCAGTGCACAAAAGTACCTCTTGGGGCATCGGGGTCTTCCATAATAAGAATATATGATTTGGTAGAGGAGGGTGGATCTGACCATACAATCTCCGGGGAGTAATCCTGGCCGTCACATGTGTATTTCTGGCTGAGACGCTCTCCATGCTTTGCAGATGGAAGCTCAATATTGAATGTCATTGAAACACATATGGCTAGGACGTTAAAATATTATGCGAATTTTCAATATTTTACGGACTCCCTGCCATTATGTATGAAATTATGCATGTTCATCTGCCTGTAATAAATTTTAAATCTTGATGTGTGCTTAAAACCCTGCATATGAGGAAAATAGTGAGCCGGGAGGATAAGGCTGTCTCCCCAATTATAGCAACAGTCCTTCTTGTTGCAATCACAGTTACCATGATTGCCACCGCTTACACCCTGCTGGAGAATTATATTCCAAATCCGGTGCCGAACACTCCAACCGCGGCACTTAAGGTGGTCTACAACACCCAACCCATCGGTAGCCTGAATTATGGAAATTACACAATTTACATAAATTCCTTAAATGGAAACGTTTCTGTCAGTGATGTGGATCTCATAGTTACGCTATCAAACAACACCGTGGATGAAATTGGCCTGGGGCAGGTATATGCCAATGCTGATTCTTTCAATTACAGCAATTATATCACGGTTTCCTTGCAAAGCAGTGCCGGGTACCTGACGAGCACAAGCTTTGTGGAGCTGTACCTGCACAACTCGCAGAGCCACATAACCAGAATTGCGCTGGTTGACACATTTACTGGCGGGTCAATAGGGAGCACCACATTCCAATAATTTTCCATAGTTGCTTATCAGAGCGAAACTGTGTTCATGTCTGGCTTGCACCTTTTCTGGCTGCGAGGTTGTCAGGAATTGAGAAAAAGGCGATTGCAATAATTATCTGGGCAACAA
>JAJZOK010000059.1 GCA_021811525.1 Thermoplasmata archaeon
GCTTCCTCGAGGGAAATTAGCTTGAGGAACCTTCCCATCTTTCTCCGAATTTTCTCCATGTCCGACCTATCTGTTTAATTCGTGGTGAATATGGGATATCTGTTCAAGAATTATCCCAGTTACTCCCAGCCTTGCCCCGGCTGGGGATCCAGGAAGGCAGAAAACAGGCTTCCTCCCGACGATAAAAGCAGCTGATCTAGACAGTGCAGCGCCTGTTCCGATCTCCTCCAAGGATAGGGATGCAAAAACATGCCCGAATCCTGTCATCTCATATTCTGCAATGGCTGAAACAGCCTGTATTGTGACATCGTACCTCGTTATGCCGGTTCCTCCGGAGATTATTACTGCGTCGCACACATCAAGGAACTCCTGAACCGTTTCCCTGATGAGATCCGTGTCGTCTTTTATAACATCATAAGAGACAACTTCATGCCCCGCATTTTCAAGGAGTTCCATAACGGTTTTTCCAGAGTCGTCATCTTCCTCTGTTCTGGTTGAACTGCAGGTAATAACGCCAAATTTTCCGGTGAAATTCTCTGTTTCATGATTGTGCATTGCCTTTCTCCTTTGTGTCCACATGGACGTCAGTAATCTCAGTTGAAGGATAATTCCCAGTATGGTCTTTTTCCAGGTATTTTGTCATGTCCCAGATTGTTAGAAGGGCTGAGTTCACGCAGCTCAGTGCATCCATTTCAACTCCGGTTTTCCAGTTGGCAATGACCGCACAGGAAACTGTAGCCCTCCCCTCTTCGAGCTTCAAAGCAAAATCAATGCTTTCAATGGGTACCTGGTGGCAATAAGGCATTCTGTTCCATGCTTCTTTTGCACCCTGAAGGCCGGCAATCTTTGCAGAAGTGAAAACGTCCCCCTTTTTTATCTCCCCTTTCCTTATGAGTTCGAGGGTCTCTTTCTTCAGAATAATGCTTCCGGACGCTTTTGCATACCTTCTGACCACTGGCTTTTCAGAAATGTTGATCATGATAAGCACACATGACTACCATTAATAAAGAGATTATTTCAGCAGGATCGGCAACTTTAGGTTTTTCCATTGCATTGTGGATCATGATTGCCATCATTCCTGTGAAGCTGTCAGAAAGGCTTCCTGGAAAACATCTCATGAAAATAGGGGACAAGGCAATCATAGAGCACGTTTTTGAAAAAGTGTCAAAGGTCTTTGAAACTTATATCTACTCCAAGGTGGAACTTCCGCTCCCGTTCATACATGATGATTCCAGCAACATACTGGACCTTGTTTACTCTCTGAGAATGAAATACGGTTCATTTGCACTTATTGGCGGAGATATGATTTTCTTTACAGTTGAGGATCTGACCACTTTGCTTAAGTCTTTTAAAGGGGGCCCTGTGGTACCAAGCGATGGAGATGGTGACTATGAGCCCATGTTCAGCATTTATGCGGGAAAGCCGGAGCCAACTAGAAATCTGAGGGAAGCCCTTATTTCCAAAAACACGGTCTATATTTCAAGAAGTAAGTTCAGTGGCCTTGCATTTTTTAACATCAATACAAAGGACGACTTTGAAAAGGCATTAATTATCTTTGAAAAACAAAAAAAGAAATAAAAAAATAAGGGAAACTGAAAAATTCCTGGAAATTAGACCCAGAGGCCTATTCCCATTGCCAGGTTAGCTACTGCTGCAAACATCAGATACATAAGCCACAGACCTGTGACTACGTGGAAGAAGCCCTTTCCCTGTATGAACATCTTCTTTTCTGTCAGGCTTGCAGGAATATCGAACAGATATACGAAGGCAAGCAGTACAAATAGAATTCCTACTGGTACATCTGTTCCATTGTGCAGGAACACGAAGGCACCTGTAATGGAAATCCAGAGGAATGCAATGGCCATATAGCCATCAATTCTCATGTCTGCGCCCTTATACCTGTTGTAACCAAGGGCAAACCAGTGCACACCATATGCGGTGAAAGCAAGGGCTGCCATATACAGGGGATCGAAGGCTGCGCCGGATGGATTAAACACTGTTGGGTACAGTGTCAGACCAAGCCAGAGGATTACACCAGTTACAAACTGGAGGAATCCGGGCATCCAAATACCCCATTGTCCCAAGGACAAGTTCAATCTCTCAGATTTTTCAGGTTTTCCAAAGAGCTCAAACGGGCCGTATATTAAATAGCCAGTTCCGAGTCCAAAGAAACCCAAAGCTACTGGAGCTAATGAAACCACGCTCATTTTGAAACCCAAATATAATGTGGTAAGTTATATATAATATTTTTTAACCTTAAAGATTAAATTGTATTAAATAGGTCTTGAAAAAGAGACTAATGTTCACAATGAAATCTTTATCTTGGACAAATGTCCGAAATTTAACTGCAGGTGAAATCCGTCTTTCGGGCTTATATTGAAATTCTGTTATAAATTCCTCATTTAAATGATTCAGGAGCCGGTTTCGTGTAAATATTGGGATATGCTTAGTTTAAAAATGCCCCCCTTAATCTAGATGACACACTAATCTCTCCATTTTTTCTGGCCTTGTGGAGTAACATCCATTTTCCATATTGGCGCTTTCTCCTTTACGGTGTCAATTACATACTCACATGCCCGGAAAGCATCTTTTCTATGGGCAGAAGCCACGCATATAACGATTGAATCTTCAGTGAGCCCTATCTTTCCAATCCTGTGTGTTACATTGATATCAAGAACTTTGAATTTTTCAATAGCTTCCAGGCAGATTTCCCTCAGGGCCTTCTCAGCCATTTCCCGGTAGCTCTCGTAAACCAGGGACTCTACTTCAAGATCGCCTGTAAATCTCCTTACTGTGCCCTGGAATGTAACAATCGCTCCCGCATGCTGGTTCCTTGTTCTTTCTATTAGATAGTTCACATCTATTGGGGCTTCGCTTATGGAAATGAACATTGCATCTTTGCAAGGCTTCTGGAGTTCATAAAGGCTTCCAAAATTTGCTATTCAGAATCTTCAACCCTATGGCAAGGCCAACTGAGGGACTGTTCGTGTTTTTAGTACTATATTAACTATTATTGACTTATTATCTTAAAATCGTTAAATACATAGAGCGCTTATTCATTAATAGGGAAACAAAGCGATTTGGTTCCGCCTCCAGGTTATTGGAGGCATATTAATAAGGGGTTGAGAAACGCTTGAATGGCGATAAGATAAATTATAAGGCGAACGGAAAAGAATTGACTGGCCTGGAGGGGCAGACAGTCCTTCAGGCATTGATGGCCCAGGGCGTCGACGTGCCGCATGTATGTTACCAACCTAATCTCGGACCCATACAGACTTGCGATACCTGCCTGGTTGAAATTGACGGGAAAATGGTGAGGTCCTGCTCTACTCACCTGAAAGCGGGACAGAACATAGACCATTCCTCCAAGAAGGTGAAGGATATGCAGAGGGAGGCCACACAGAGGCTCCTCCACAATCATGAGCTTTACTGCACAGTCTGTGAGAACAATAATGGAGACTGTGCCCTGCACAATACTGTGCACGATTTGGGAATAGATGAACAGAAATATCCCTTTGAGAAAAAACCATACGCTGTAGATGACTCCAACCCATTCTACAGGTACGATCCTGACCAGTGCATCCTTTGTGGGAGATGTGTGGAGGCATGCCAGGACGTGCAGGTCAATGAGACCCTTAGCATTGATTGGAACAGGGAAAGGCCGAGGGTGATCTGGGACAACGATGTGCCCATAAACGATTCTTCCTGTGTGTCATGCGGGCACTGCGTCACTGTTTGTCCTGTAAATGCCCTTATGGAAAAGAAAGTGCTTGGCCAGGCCGGTTTCATCACAGGCCTCAACATGAAGTCAAAGAGGCAGATGATTGATTTCACAAAATCATTCGAACCTGAACTTACTATGTCTCCGGTAATGTTGGTCAGCAATGTTGAATCAAAGCTCAGGAACACTCAGATAAAGAAGACCAAGACAGTTTGCACATACTGTGGAGTTGGCTGCTCATTTGAAATGTGGACCAAGGGAAGGGAAATCTTGAAAGTTCAACCAATGCCAGAATCCCCTGCAAATGGAATTTCCACATGCATAAAAGGGAAATTTGGATGGGAATTCACCAACAGCCCTGAGAGGCTGACAAAGCCACTAATTCGGGATGGGAAGAAATTCAGGGAAGCCACATGGGAAGAGGCGATAGATGTTGTCGCCAAGAATTTCAAGAAAGTTAAAGATACCAATGGACCAAACTCCATAGAATTCATTGCTTCCTCAAAGGGAACCAATGAAGAGGCATTCCTTGTTCAGAAATTTGCAAGGCAGGTCATTGGGACAAATAATGTGGACAACAGCTCAAGATTCTGCCAGGCCCCCGCCACAACTGGGCTCTGGCGAACGGTAGGATATGGTGGGGATGCAGGCTCAATCTATGACATCTACATTTCTGATCTCGTCATAGCTGTTGGTACAAATACCGCTGAATCACACCCGGTGCTCGCAACTAGGGTGAAAAGGGCCCATAAGCTCAATGGGCAGAAGCTCATTGTTTCAGATATAAGAAAGCATGAAATGGCTGAAAGGGCAGATATATTCCTTCATCCAAAGCCTGGATCAGATCTGGTGTGGCTCAGTGCAGTGTCAAAGTATATCATTGACCAGGGATGGGAGGCAGAAGATTTCATTGCAGAGAAAGTCAACGGCTTTGACGAATACAAGAAGAGCCTTGAATCCTTCACTTTGGAATTTGCAGAACAAAAGACAGGTCTCAGTAAGGAAACTCTGATCAAAGTCGCAGAGACAATCCACAATGCTAAGAACATGGTAATTCTCTGGGCCATGGGGGTCACGCAGCACCAGATGGGGAGTGACACTTCGACAGCAATTTCCAATCTTCTCCTTGTAACAGGAAATTATGGAAGAAGGGGAACTGGAGCATATCCTTTAAGGGGGCACAACAACGTCCAGGGCTCCATGACTTCGTATAGCCTCA
>JAJZOK010000004.1 GCA_021811525.1 Thermoplasmata archaeon
CCAAGGTCAGTTGCGAGGTTTGAAGTGTAGCGGTAGCCCATATGCACCTTCGGCAGCTTCCTTAAGGCCCTCTGATATTGTGGGGTGCGGGTGTATTGTGAGCCCTATGTCCATGGCCATAAGTCCGGACTCAATTGCCAGCGACACTTCGCTAATGAGCTCAGAGGAATGTGGTGCAACGATTCCAGCGCCTGTAACAAAGCCTTTCTCGTCGTAGTAGAGCCTGTAAGTGCCAAGGCGGTTATTCATTCCGAGGGACCTGCCGTTTGCGCCTGTGGGAAATGATGAAAACTGCCCTTCCAGTTTTCCTGTGTACGATATCTCTGGATCGGAATAGATCACATATGGCATGGCCCTGTACTCAACCTCTGAGTTCCCTCCGGCAATGTTATCTGCAGCCACATCAGCGTCGTAGAATGCCTTGTGTGCCAGCATTGGCTGCCCAGAAACATCGCCAACTGCATAGACACTCTCTACGCTTGTTCTCTTCCTGGAATCGGTCTTTATGAAACCATGGTCCATCTCAAGCCCAAGGTTCTCAAGCCCGAAGCCATTCACGTTTGGTCTCCTGCCAACCGTGAGGAGAACTGAATCTGCATTCACTGCTTCGCCGTTCTCAATCTTCACAACGTACCGGTCGGTTTTCTCAACCGATGCTACCTTGGTGGATGTAAGGACTCTCACATTGAGGTCCCTGAGTCGCCTTTCCACGTGCCTAACAAGTTCCCTGTCCACGCCTGGGAGTATTCCCTCCATCATTTCCACAATGGTAACATGTGATCCAAGCTTTGCAAATGCAGTTCCAAGTTCAACGCCTATGTACCCTCCGCCGATGATGACAAGATCCTGAGGGATCTCCTTCACATCTAGCATTTCCCTGTTGAACAGGACTTCCTTCATGGAATCGAACCTTACAGGAACCGATCCCGTGGCAATTACCATGTTGTCACAGGTATAGTTGCTGCCATTCACTGAGACAGTGTTTCTGTCCACTATGCTGGCTTCCCCCTTCTCCATCTGGACGCCGTAATTCTTGCAGAGGATTTCCACTCCGCCCGTGAGTTTCTGGATCATGGACCATTTCCACTGCTGCCACTCCTCCATATTGAGGTTCAGTGACATATCCACACCGGGGAGTTCCCTCAGATGTGAAACTGAATGGGAAAGTTCAATGAGGGCCTTAGAAGGTATGCATCCGTAATTGAGGCACTCTCCGCCAACCTTGTCCTTCTCAACAAGCATTACCTTCTTGCCTTTCTGTCCAAGCCTGATCGCAGTGGAGTACCCTCCCGGGCCAGCTCCGATTATAATTGCATCGAAATCCATAATTCACCTCAGTAATAGTATTTCAGGGTTCTCCAGGAATTCCTTGAGCCTCACAAGGAATCTTGTTCCCATTGCACCGTCTATGAGCCTGTGGTCACAGGAAAGCGAGAGGTTTGTTTTCAATCTTTCAGATGAGCCCTCTCCCGACTTCATGATCCTGTGGACGCCAAGTATTGCAACTTCAGGGAAGTTGATGATTGGAGTTGAGATGATTCCCCCTATGGTGCCCACGTTGGAAACCGTGAAAGTGGCATTCTGCACTTCATTAAGCTTTAGCTGCCCCTTTCTTGCCCTTGAGGCCAGATCTGAAAGTTCTTCTGCAACCTGAGTTATGCTCTTCTGGTCCACATTCATGAGGACAGGGACGGTCAGCCCGTCCGGTGTATCAACCGCAACGCCGATGTTGTACACTTTCCTGAGGGTGTAGTTCTTTGCATCCTCGTTGTATATTGCATTGAGGTACGGGTATTCCTTCAGCGCTGCTGCACTTGCTTTTATGAAGAATGCAGTGAAAGTAACCTTGGCATCTATCTTGGAAAGTGCAGTTATGGACTGCCCAATCCTCGTGAGATCAACCTCCTCCACAACGGTGAAATGGGGTATGATCTGCTTCGACTTCGTCATTTTCTCGAAGATAAGCCTTCTGAGGCCACGTGGTTCCAGTATCTCATCTCCTGCACTTTGGACGGCAGTATGAACAGGTGGCGTGGATACCTTGACTTCTGGAGCAGGTTCGGCCACCGATACGGGTTTCTCCTCAACTGGCCTGTAATTCTCAAGGTCCTGTAAAGTCACCCTTCCATGGTCTCCGGTGCCCCTGATCCTGGTCATGTCGATGCCCTTCTCCCTTGCAATTCTCCTTACTGCAGGTGATGCAAGCACCAGGCCAGTCAATGTCTTCACAACGCCCCTAGGAGGTTCCTCCTGCACAGGCACGCTTTCAACCTTGACTTCGTGCGGAAGCTGCTCTTTCTGAGGTTCCGGTTCTCCGCCCTCGGTCTCGATCTCTATGAGGACACTTCCAACCTGGACAACCTGCCCCTCCTGGAAGAGAATGCTCCTGACTGTACCCCTGACAGGCGACGGAATCTGTACCGTGACCTTGTCGGTCATGACTTCAACCATTTCCTGGTCAACTTCTATGGATTCTCCGGCCTTGACATGCCACTTTACAATCTCGCCCTCTGAGACTCCTTCTCCAATATCCGGTAATTTGAATTCGAACATCTGCTCACCTGAAATTAAGTATTTTTGCTGCCGCTTCGGCGATCCTCTTCTCGTTTGGGAGGTAGTATTCCTCAAGCCTGTATGGAATTGGCGTATCCGGCCCTGTTACCCTGATGATTGGCGCATAGAGGTATTCGATCATCCTCTCTGAGATGAGTGCCGATATCTCTGCCCCCATGCCAAGTGTCCTTGGCGCTTCATGGACTATCATGACCCGCCCCGTCTTCTTCACTGACGCTCCAATGGAATCCACATCAATTGGAAGGAGAGTCCTCAGGTCCAGGACATCTGCATCCAGGTTGTTCTTCTGCACGGTGGAAAGCACCGTGGGGACCATTGATCCATAGGTTATGATGGTCATCTTGTCTCCCTCGTGCACAAGTTTTGCCTTGCCAATCTCCTCCCTGTAATCCTCTTCCGGGACCTCTGCCTTTGCAGCCCTGTACAGCCTCTTTGGCTCCATGAAAATGACCGGGTCGTTCATGTCCATAGCCGAAGACAGGAGCCCCTTTGCATCGTAGGGGTTTGACGGTGTCACAACTGTGAGCCCTGCAGTATGGACAAAATATGATTCTCCGCTCTGTGAATGGTAGAGCCCTCCCCTGACTCCTCCTCCGTATGGCGTCCTGAGAACAAGGGGTAGGGGAAGCCTTCCCGCGGTCCTGTACCTCATCTTTGCCATCTGGTTGATTATCTGGTCGAAAGCGGTGTATATGAAATCCTGAAACTGTATTTCCGGGACCGGGCGCAGGCCGTTAATTGCCATCCCTATGGCAGCCCCAACAATCCCAAGTTCTACTAGGGGTGTATCCATGACCCTCTCCTGTCCGTATTTTTTCTGGAGCCCCTCTGTTACCCTGAACACTCCTCCATCCACACCGATGTCTTCTCCAAGCAGTACAATGGAATCATCTGCGGACATTTTCATGTCCAGTGTGTGATTTATAGCCTGGACCATGTTCATTGTGGTCACAGGATCTCCTCCATCTCTTCACTGATGTTCCATGGCATCTTCTCGTAAACATCCTGGAACATGGTTTCAGGTGCGGGGGCCTCAATCTTTTCGCAGGCATCGAATTTCTCGTTCACGATCCTGCTGCTCTCAGCTTTAATCTTCTCTATGACATCATCGGTGAGGTAGCCCTTTTCCTTGAACAGCTTCTCATTTATCACAACGGGGTCCCTTTCGTCCCCTTCCTTTACTATATCTGTCTGGTACTTCGTCGGGTCATCAGATGTGGAGTGGGGCCCCATCCTGAAGAACCGCACTTCCATGAGCACAGGTCCCTTGCCGCTTCTCACATGCTCCACGGCTTCCTGTGCCACCCTGTATGAATCGTCAATGTTGTTTCCATCTGCGTGGAGGCCCTTGATTCCGTAAGCTTCGGCCTTTTTCCAGATATCAACTTTTGTCTGCTTTTCAACCGGCAGGGATATTGCCCAGCCGTTGTTCTCACAGAAGAAAATGATAGGGAGGTTCCAGACAGCGGCCATGTTCAAGGCTGCATGGAAATCCGGTGTTGAAGATGATCCTTCGCCAAAACTTGCCACCACGATCCTGTCCTCCTTCCTGTACTTGACTGCATATGCTGCTCCAACTGCAAGAGGGAGGTTTGTTGCAACAGGGCTCTGCACAGACATGAAATTCTGTTCCTCAGCGAGGAAATGGCTCGGCATCTGCCTTCCCTTGGCCAGGTCTTCGTTGTTTCCCATGACCTGGTTTAAGAGTGTTTCAATGGGAACACCCCTGTGAATCATCAGGGCAACGTCCCTGTAGTACTGGAAAAGGAGGTCATCCTTGTCCAGTGCCATTGAGAGGCCAATCTGGCCTGCTTCCTGTCCCATGGAAGGGGTGTAGAAACCAACCCTGCCCTGCCTCTGGGCTGTAATAATCTTTCTGTCAAGCGTTCTTGAGAGGATCATGGCCCCATAGGCCCTAATATGCCTCTCCCTTTCAGTTTGCTCGTTTACCATTTCAGTCATTTTTAATCCTCCTCTTTGCCCAGGCTTCCGCAGCCCTGTAAGAGGTTCTGACAAGTGGCCCGGATGCCACGAAGGAGAATCCGAGCGAGTAAGCCAAATCCTCTAGGTTTTTAAACCTATCTATTTGGGTATATTCAACAACAGGTAATTGCATTTTCGTTGGTCTGAGATACTGGCCAATTGTAACAATGTCCACATTTGCTTCCCTGAGGTCCCTCAGGGCCTGCACCACTTCATCATCCGATTCACCCAATCCAAGCATGAGCGATGATTTTGTCAGCTGGTTGGGGTTCTGTTGCTTGATGTACCTTAAAACTTCCAGGGACTGGTCATAACCTGCCCTGGCATCCCTCACTGTTGGGGTAAGCCTCCTCACAGTCTCGATGTTGTGGGCCAGCACAGCCGGCTTTTCCCTGATAATAAGGTCAACGAGGCTCTTTTCACCCCTGAAATCCGGGATAAGCACTTCCACAAGAGGGCCAGACTGTTTCAACTCCCTGAGGACAGTGGCGAAGTGTGCCGCGCCCTGATCAGGAAGGTCATCCCTGTCCACTGATGTAACAACAACATAAGTGAGACACATGATCTTTGCGGACTGCACAACCTTGGCCGGCTCATCAGGATCAAGCGGAAGCATATGCCCATGGGTAACGCCGCAGAACCTGCAGCCTCTGGAACAGTTGCTTCCCATTATCATAAAGGTGGCAGTGCCGCTTTCCCAGCATTCCGAAACGTTGGGGCACTTCGCCTCCTCACACACTGTATAGAGCGTCCTGTCCCTGAGCGTCTTCTTTATGCGCAGGTAGGACTCCCCGGAGGGGATTTTCACCTTTACGTAATCTGGTCTCACCGTTCTAAATGTTGAAAATATATTCAAGTATATCGATAAGAGATAACTAAAATATGAGTAATAACGAAAGCAAATTATTGCCGTTTGTGGGCTACAGATTCGGCCTCGGGGTTACCTCATTGTAATGCTTCCAAGATTAACAGACTGGCCGGGGAGCAGAGTTATCCTTGAGAAATTAAGATTCAGGACTGTTGAATTGAATCCAAACAGAAGGCTTCCCTTGTAAAGAAGGCCCGCAAGTGCGCTCCAGTTTGCCATGCTTTTATTGTGGGTGGGGAAGCTAGCTGCATAAGGCCCACTGCCTATGAAGGAATAACTTTCAGTGAAACCATATGTTTGCGGAACAATGGAGATATTTGTCCCATTGGGCCCGGACGGGCTGCTCATGTGCAGGACAGTCTCCACATATCCATCAATGGTTATTACATAATTGAGGGAATAGTTCATTTCAACATCTTCCGTGTTGTTGAAAATAAAGTTCTGGGTCATGTTCCTGCCAGTAACAAGGGAGACAATGGTAAGCATTCCGCCTGTATAGCTGATGTTCTCATACACTGTATAGCTGTTCCCATTGTTGACATAGGTTGCATAATCCCCTGTGATACCATTCACGGTAGGGCCTGGTGGGGAAGTATAGATATATGCATAGATCGATGAGTTGTTCAATGTGTAATTCACTCCTCCGAGGCCATAGAAAGTTGCACGCGCGTTGCCGGAGCTGACTGCCTTGGAATCAAATTGGGACCTGTTGAAAGGAGGGGGGTTGTGTGAGTGATCCAAAAGCGGGTAACTCAGAACCAGGGCTATGACAACCACTGCAACAGCAATCGCCGCAGCTGCTCCATATTTCTCCCTCTTGTCCAATCTAGCTTCCTCCTCTCACCCCAGCTCCATTTCCAGGAAACTTGCAGGGAGACCCTTGAGCATTACACTCAGGGTCGCAGTGCCGCCGTGGGTGCTGTAAATGCTGTAAAGGACGTAATCGGTTGTGGCGCTGTAAGTGTATTGCATCCATGAAATCCATATGCTTCCATTTCCAAGATTCTCATACATCTGGTAGATGTAGTTACTCAGGACATTTCTGTCGGAGCTGTTGCGGTTGAAATTGGATGCCTGCAGCCCCCCGGAAAGGGTTGCATTCAGGGGATTTTTGGTTGTGAAATTTAGTGCAATGCCCGCATTTGGGCCACCGATTGGTTGAAGTTGCAGATGGCTTCCGAAATATGAAGGGATAGCAATGAATGTGATGTTCCCATCTGCAGTCTGGAAGCTCAACATCAATGATACTGCCTTTGACTGGTTATTCCATTTTCCACTCACGGAAATGGTGCTGTAATAAGTGGTCTTTCCATGATTCACAGTGAAAAATGTTGGAGAGAATACAACCCAGGTGCTGTTTGAAGTTACGTTCAGCCCATTGCTCTGGGCAAAAATTCTGTAATTACCCAAGGTGAATTCATTCTGGCTCTGTATGAGTGCTGGACTGGAACCTAATTGAGTATGATGGAGAAGCAGTGTGCCAGGGACCATTGAGACAAGGATCAGCAATGAAGGCACCAAGACACATATTCTGGAATGTGCCACAATTATAAAATTAAACCACATATAAAAATATTGCGTTATTATCCGGAAAAGGCCTGAAAAAGCCCTGCTGACGGAACAGGCAAATCCCCAATGTACCTTTTCACTTCCAATCTCGGATTCCACCTTCAGGGGCAATAAGTTGCGTTAATCTCGTGTCCAGGAATTATACACGATGTGTCGTCTCATACGCTGGACATTTTTGCAAAAAAAGGCATTTCAAATTAATATGTGTCAATGAATCGCCACTCGCCAAAAGAGTCCAAGAAAATACACTTGTCTATTATGCAACATAACTGAATGATAAGGAATCAGTCCTTCATTTCAACTGCATCTGTTCCAGTGCTGATCTCAGAACAGAAATCCCCATAGAACATGCAAAGGTACATGAGAATCTCTGAGTGCTTCTCCCTGCCCCACTTGGACAGGATCTGGGATATTTTCTTTGTTTCACTCGCACTCAGGCTGGCAATTGCCCTTTCTGCAATTTTTGCCCCCTCGACTGTGAGTTCTACTTTCTTCCTCACGTCTGGATCAAGCCTGGGATTGGCAGATTTTTTCCCGTAGGTCCTCTTCCTGGCCAGTTCCGGGTTACTGGAAATAAACGCCTCTATATAGCCTGATTTCGGGCCATATGGAGTATTGGTGTACAGGAGGTTTGATGCAATTCCTCCATCCCCTTCAATGAGGAAAAGCAGAAGGTTTAACCTTGCAAGGTCAGGGTTTGTTCCAAAGCTTCCGCTGTAAATCCTTGCTACTGCCAGGATCAGCTCTCCGCCTGTAAGGGACAGGCCTTCCCCCTGAAGGAAGAATTCATGATCCACTTTCACGACCTGTGGTGTTACACAACTTCAGACATGGTTATGCTATATGAACTTGACCTATTGCGAAACTACAGGCAGTACTGCCTCATCAGGAGCTTGTGCAATAGCATACACAACTTCATGCATGTTGAAAATAGGGGTGTGTACTTCCTTTCTATATAGAATATAGAGTAGTATTTTCCCTCTATATTTCAAATATATGCCCAATGGAACACTTTAGAACTATGGGTGAAAACCAGAACCGCAATGAAGGATCAAGTCCTGACCTGCTCAGTTCGGTAAACAGCGCAAAATTGAGCAAATTCCATTACAAGACTTGGATGGTCACAGGCCTGGGATTCTTCACAGACGCCTATGACCTGTTCATTATTGGCGTCGTTACAAGCCTTCTTGTATTATCGGGCTGGAACAGCTTGACCACTTTTCAGACCTCACTTCTTGATTCAACAGCACTTCTATCAGCAGTAATTGGTGCACTGATATTCGGCAGGCTTATTGACAAGCTTGGCAGAAAAGCCATTTATGGCATAGAGCTCCTCATATTGATCATCGGTGCCCTGGGAAGCGCTTTCCTTACACCTGCAAATGGAGTCTACATACTCATAGCCTGGAGATTCATACTGGGTATAGGAATCGGCGGGGACTACGCAACAAGCTCAACAATAATGGCCGAATATTCAAATACACAGAGCAGGGGAAAGCTCATTGGAATGGTCTTTTCCATGCAGTCTCTTGGCCTGCTCGCAGGTCCGCTCATATCACTTGGCCTCATCTATTCAGGAATGAGCCTCGGGCTCATATGGAAACTTCTCCTTGCATTCGGTGCAATACCGGCCCTAATCGTGATATACTACAGGAGAACCCTGCCTGAGACTCCAAGATATGCACTGAGAGTAAAGGGAGATTCAGCAACAGCAGCCAGAAACTGGAACAAGCTTACTGGAATTAAGGCAAATGCAGTTGCAGACAATGAAGTTGTAAAGCAGTCCTGGGTCGAGATACTCAAGAACAGGAAATTTGCACTTACACTCCTTGGCACAGCTGGTTCCTGGTTCCTCATGGACTGGGCACTTTACGGCAACTCCATCATGTCCAACACAATGCTCGGTGCACTTGTGCCTGCTTCAGTAAGCGGCCTGCATCACCTCATAGAAACAACAACTTACTCTGCGCTCATATTCGGAATTGCAGCATTCCCGGGATACTGGATTGCAACATTCACCATCGACAGGATAGGGAGGAAAACCATCCAGACCATTGGATTCCTTGCCATGACCATTTCATTCGGGATACTTGGCGTTTATCACCAGCTCCTGTCTCCGGCATACCTGTTTGACTTCCTGGCATTGTATGGCCTCAGCTACTTCTTCATAGAATTCGGGCCGAATGTTACCACATTCATCTACCCGCCGGAAGTGTTCCCGACAAAGGTCAGGGGATTTGGAAGCGGAGCATCAGCAGCAGGCGGAAAAATCGGAGCTTTCGTGGGAACTCTGCTTAACGTCGCAATAATAGGGACAATATCAGAATCAGGCCTGTTTGTGGTGCTTGCAGGGTTATCGCTTATGGGCCTTGTGCTTACAGTATTACTTCTTCCAGAACCAAAGAGGCTTGACCTTGAGGAAAGCTCAGGGGAAAACATGCTACTGGCAACTGGAAAGGGCGTGGCTGCACACAAGTAAAT
This sequence comes from Thermoplasmata archaeon, assembly GCA_021811525.1. The sequence continues at coordinate 9,476 of JAJZOK010000004.1, forward strand.
TTTTAAATCTAATCTCCAACCATCCAAAAACATTTCATTTCTTTAGTCCCAAATTATTTCCAGAAACAAATGCCATATACCTGAATAAGGAAATTAACGGAAAATATTGGTTGCTATATTGATGCATTTATACACTAAATAGAATTAACGCCAAAGTCTCAAATATCCATGTATTATGGATTACCATGTCTGATGATAAGACCCCTAAGGGCGGATTCTCCTCCCTTGACACGGCCAAGACAACGGGCATTCACTACAGGATCACTGCCCTCTCTGCTGCAGGTGTATTCCTGGATGGATACGACATTTCCATCATAGGCGTTGCACTTGTGATTATCTCCACTCTCTCAGGGTTTTCGTATGTAAATACACCCCTGGGAAAGGGATTGATGGCTGCCTCAACCACAATAGGAATGCTGTTCGGCGCTGTAATATTCGGTTACATAACCGATATCCGCGGCAGGAAATTCATGTATATCTGGGACATGGTAATCTTCATAGTTTTCACAGCTCTGATTGCCTTTGCCTCATTCAACTTCACGACACTGTTTGTTTTCAGGCTGATACTTGGTCTGGCCATTGGTGCAGACTACGCAATCAGCACAACAATCATCTCTGAATTCTCACCTGTGAAGAGCAGGGGAAGACTTCTCGCGGTGAACGTTTCAGCCTGGTGGGTTGGTTCAGCGGTGGCATATACCATTGGTTTCTTTCTCCTCCCTCTGGGAACAGAGGCATGGAGATACATGTTCGCCCTGGGCATCATTCCTGCAGTGATCGTGCTCATATTCAGGGTTTCCGTTCCTGAAAGCGCAAGGTGGCTGGCCCATGTTGGAAAAAGCGAAGAGGCCAAGAAGGTCGAGCAACTCATTTCCGGGAGTTCAAACGAGCACAAGGTTGCCCAGCAGAAGTCATCATTCCTGGAACTGTTCTCGAAGAAAAACATAAGGGCAACGCTCTTCGTTTCCATCTTCTGGTTCTCATACGATGTTGCTTTCTATGGAATCGGCCTGTTCAACCCAACAATACTTGAAATCTTCGGGCTAACAAAGAACCTTGCAGTCCTCGGAAGCGCTGTGTTTGCGATATTCGCTGTGTTTGGCAGCTTCCTATGCATTGCATTCATTGACAGGCTGGGAAGAAAGAAGATCACAGCCCTGGGATTTGCCGGAATGGCAGTCTCCCTGCTCTTCCTTGGTATTATTGCGCTTCTCGTTCCCAAGTCCGCATTCACCGATGGTGGTGTCGCAGCAGCAATAGTGGCACTTTTCATAGTGTTCGAGGTTACGCAGACAATGGGGCCTGGAGGCACAGATTTCGTATATCCGCAGGAAGTGTTCCCCACATCCATAAGGGCAACAGGACAGGGGTTTGGCACATCTGTGAGCAGGATTGGCGCCATACTGGGCCTAACAGCATTCCCTGCAATTGTGGCCATAGCCGGCCTGGGATCGGGTTTGCTCTTCTTCTTTGCGTTTTCGGTCATTGGCCTAGTGGTAACACTGGTTCTGGGCATTGAGACAAGGGGAAAGAGCCTGGAGGAACTTACGGAGAACAACTGATGGCAAGCCTGAGGTTCCTTGGAAACTGGAGTTCAAACATCACTGCCTCAAAAAGGAACATATCGCTTCTGCTTGATGGCAGCATAGCCATGGACTTCGGCCCGCACTCCATAGAATCTCTTCTGGAGATGGGCGTTGATCCCTGCGGCATTGACACAATCTTCATCAGCCACATGCACCTGGACCACTACGCTGGTCTTCCGGAACTGCTGTGGTACCGTGCCATCCACCAGTGCAGGGAACCTGTCCACATCGTAGGGCCCAAGGGCATAGGCAACAACACAAAATCTCTCCTGGAATTGCTGCACACTCCTGATGCATTCGAGATAATCGCCGAATACCACGAGGAAAAATACGACAATGCCACCGGCTTCCCGGCCAACCATCTCATCCGGGACATAGGCTTCAGGCTCGAATTAGGCGGAAAGGTCGTATTCTATTCCGGAGACACCTCATACTCAGAAAATGTTTCTAAAGGCGCCGAGAAAGCTGATATCCTGCTGCATGAGATGACCTACCTTGATTCTGACAGGCAGTGGGCAGATTTCTGGAAACATTCCACGGTCAGTGATGCCTTAAGGGTGTTCAGTGAGTCAGGCAGCAAGCTCCTTGTTCCGGTGCATTTGACCTCAAAGACTGAGAGCTACCTCAACGGCACAATGACCAGGGATTCTCGCATCAGGGCACCCCAGGGACACATAGACCTGTAATTCTTACGGCCAAAGCCCACCTGATATTATGGGTGCCCAATTTTTATAATTCATATCTTTTCAGAGTAGTGTACCATTATGTCGAAGTTCGCCATAAGAGGTATAATTCCAGAATGAAAGGTGATACAGATAAACACTGAAGTGGCAGCAACCACACTTGTAATATTGATACTGAGCGCAATGCTCGCAGTTCTTCTCACATCAGATTACCTCAGGAAACGCACCATCAGCCTTGCCATGTGGTCTTCCGGGATGTGGGCATTTTCAGTCAGCGTTGCTTTGGAGGTCGTATTTTCCTTTGGAATATATGATTCAATTCTCATCAAGGCATACCTGTTCCTTGTAGCATTCCTGGTGGAACTTCTTGCCATTGGTTCCATGGGCCTGCTCCAGAAAAGGCCAGCCATGGTTTCATACGTTGCATACAGCGCGGTCACAACAGTTTTCCTCGCACTTGCACTTGCAGTTTCAGACATAGGGAACCTGCTTGTAAATGGGGTAGTATACGGTCCACTACCTCTCCTGGCTACCATTGGCTCTTCTCTTCTCGCATTTCCAGCTGCCATAATACTGGTGGTTGTTTCCATAATTTCATACAGGAAGACCAGGGTCCACAGGTTGGTCAGCATTATAGTGGGTGTAATTGTGGTCAGTGCCGCAGGCACTCTTTACATCGCATCCTTCCCAGCATTCCTGTACCTTGCTGAATTCATAGGGATACTCCTGCTCTGGATCGGATTCATAGACTTTGGAGGGCTGTTTTCCAGGCGGCACCTGAAAAAGGAAAGTGCGGGCAGGGAAATTTAAAAGCGCTTCCCTGCCAAATTTTTAAAAAAATTGGTATTTTAAAAAAATATCAGTCGATCCTGCTTGCAATGAGTTCAGACACGTCCTGGATCTTCATCTTCTCTTCCCTTCCGGTGGTCTTTCTGGCATCATCAAGCATTGTCATGCAGTACGGGCAGGCAGTTACAACAGTGGTTGCATTGACCTTGTCAGCCTGCTCAATCCTCTTATGCGAGATGAGGGTGCCCTCCTTTTCCTCCATCCAGAGCCTGCCTCCACCTGCGCCACAGCAGAGTGCCTTGCTCTTGTTCATCTCCATCTCCTCATAGTTGGACGCAAAGCTCTTGACAACATCCCTCGGCTCCTCGTACAGCTTGTTGTATCTTCCTACGTAGCAGGGATCATGGTAGGTGTATTTCTCAAGAGTGTCAGAATCAAGGGACCTGACATTGAGCTTCCTGTCTGATATGAGGCGGTTGATGAATTCAGTGTGGTGGTGCACTTCAAGCTCAATCCCGAAGTCCTTGTATTCATTCTTCAGGGAATTGAAGCAATGGGCACAGCTCGTGATCACTTTCTGTACGCGGTTTGTCTTGAGCGTCTCAACATTGCCCTTGATCATCATGTCAGCAAGATATTCATTTCCTGTCCTCCTGGCAGGGTCGCCAGTGCACTTCTCCTGTGAGCCAAGGATGGCGAAGCTTACACCTGCCTTTTTGAGGATCTTGGTGACAGACTTGGCAATCTCCTGGTTCCTCTTGTCGAAGCTTGCAACACACCCGACCCAGTAAAGCACATCATACTGTGCATCAGGAGTCTTGGAAAGGTCCACAACATCCAGGCCTGCGGCCCAGTCTGCCCTGGTTGACGGATCAATGGTGTAAGGGCTCCCGTACTGCTCTATGTTCCTGGTCAGATCTATGACTTCCCTTGGTGCCTTGCCCTGGTTCAGCACCAGCGATCTTCTCATGTCCACAATCTTGGATACATGGTCGATCATTACGGGGCACTGTTCAACGCATGCCATGCAGGTGGTGCATGACCAGAGGTCCTTCTCCAGGATTGGCTCCCCGATCACCGTCTTGAACACCTGGTCCCTCTCGCCGCCCTTGGTCCTGTACTCAGTCCCCTGGGCCACTAAAACTTCACGGATATCCCATATGATATCTCTCGGGGAGAGTGTTTTTCCCGTCATGTTTGCAGGGCAGTTAGCTGTGCATCTTCCGCATTCAGTGCATGCATAGAAGTCAAAGTAGTCCTTCCAGTCAAAATCCCTTATGTCAGTTGCGCCAAACCTTGTTTCCTTCTCAAAATCAATGGGCTTCAGGATTGCCTGGTCTTCCTTCGCGAAGAGCACATTGAATGGTGCAGCAAAGAGGTGAAGGTGCTTGGACGTGGGTATGTATGCAAGGAAAATTATGAAATCTGCCGCGTGGATGGTGAAAGCAGTCCAGTAAATGTAATATCCCGTGGTTGCTGAAACCTTTGGCAGCACGGATGCAAGGGCGTAGCTCACTGGGGTGTTTGCAGCTGCAAGGTTCTCGCCTATGCTGCCGGGAATGTTTGCAGATACCCCGTCTAACCTCAGGACGGAAAGCACGAAGTAAGTTGCCATTAGGATGCCAACCAGCGATAGGATAAACCAGGCCTCAAAGCCGTTGTATCCCTGATATCTCTTGATCTTGATGCCCCATCTCCTTATGAAGGCGTAAACAACGTCCAGGAGCGCGATGATTGCAAATATGTCTACCGTGAAAAACGCAACCTGTTCGAAGGTGCCTGAAAGCAGGTTAGTGCCGGGGAAGATGGCACTGACAAAGAAGTCGCTTGAGTATGAGGCAAATGCAATGAATGCCCAGAACATCAGGGCATGCATGATGCCTCCTCCAAGGTCCTTGAAGAGCTTTGCCTGGAGGAACACATTCCTTATGACAAGGTAAATACGCCTTCCTAGCTGCAGTTTCAGGCCCGGCTTCTTCTCAGGTATCTTTACGGCATTCCAGAGAAGCCTGTAAATTGTGTACAGGAAGAATCCTGCAGACAATAAAAGCCCTATTAGAACAATGATCGAGAATACATACATAACTTACACCAAGCCTTCAGATTTGCTGTAACAACAGCATACTATTCATAAAGCTTGCAACTAAAATAATTTTTTTGGAAATATGGGGGATACTTTCTTTGGAATATAAAAGGTGATAATTGGCATGGGATCAGGCCCCGAGGGCCTTGACCAGCTTTGGGATTACCTGGAACAGGTCCCCGACAATTCCATAGTCTGATTCGTCAAAAATGGGGGCAGACTTATCCTTGTTCAGGGCAATGACAACCTTCGATCCCCTCATTCCCGCTATATGCTGGATCTGCCCTGAGATTCCCACCGCAATGTAGAGGTTAGGCCTGACTTTCTTCCCTGATATTCCAACCTGACGTTCATCACTTAGCCACTGGTAATCTAGGCAAACTGGCCTTGAACCTGCAAGTTCTCCATTGACAGCCTTCACCAATGGTTCAACCTGGGCAATATTCTCCTTCTTTCCAACTCCCCTGCCAATGCTCACAATGACCTTGGCTTTCTCCAGGTTGACTCCACTTGACTGCTTCTCCTCAACACTCACAACAGTGACAGCAGATTGCTTGAGCTCTGCAGGTGTTACCGAAGACTGGGAATCGACTTTCTCAGCATCCATTATTCCTGGTGCGAATGTGAAGACCTTTGATTCTGATTCCTCTTCAAGGACAGTCTTGCCTCCAAGGAAATACCTCTTTGTATGGGCATTTGACTGGCCAGCCTGGAATTCCGTAATCTCTGAGATAATTCCGGCGTCAAGTGCCTGGCTCGCTGATCCCGCAACTTCCCTTCCCAGGATGGTGGAAGCCACGAACAGGTAGTCGTATCCGCCAGCCTTGTAAGTCTCCACGAGCCATGATGATACATTGTCAAATTGCATCTGCCCATTAAGGCCATAAACTTTGCCTGCGCCGTAATGGGAAAGTGCATCCGCCTTTGCGCCTGCGGTGGCCGCATCCACGTCACCTTGCTTTTTCAGGTAAGTGACCATCTGGGCAGCCATTTCTGGAAATTCAGAAAATACCAGTGCCTTCATCTTGATTCCTCCCTTATGACCTTTGCAATTTCAGCAATTCCCTTATCTACGTCTTCAAACACCAACTTCTTCCTTTCGCTCTTCGGAGCCTTGTTTGAAAGGACCTTTGCCTCCCTTCCTGTAAGAGTCGCAGCCTCAGTGTTGATAGGTTTTCTGCCGGCCTGCATGATCTGCATGACAGGGGGCAACCTCGGCTCATTTATTTCCTGTGTCACAGATATGACAACTGGGAAGTTCGCCTGTATGATCTGGTTGTTTTCCTCCAGCGCCCTCTTGACCTTTACTGTGGAACCGTTTACCTCAATGGAGTTTGCATTCCCCAGAAGTGGAATGCCGAGATGGTTAGCTATCTTGCCTGCAAGCAGGCCGGAGATGGAATCCGCAGACTGGTTTCCAAGAATAACTATATCATGCTTCAGTGCCTTGATCTTTTCACCAAGGACTTTTGCCGTGAGTGATGGGTTGTTCCTCTTGAATCCTGTTATTATGTGCCCTTCATCTGCACCCATTGCGTAGGCTTTCTTCAGGATGGCACTTGACTGCTCATTGCCGAATATGATTGCAGTGACTTTGCCCCCATATTTTTCCTTAAGCCTGACTGCTTCCTCAACGGAATTCTCGCTGAGGTTTTCCAGTTTCAGGGGCACATTCTTCAATTGCGGCTCGCCGGTTGTGGGATCGGACTTGACCTGCTCAAGGTCCGGCATCTGCTTTATCAGAACTATAATGTCCACCATTAAACTCACCGTTTACATGTCCTGAAGCCCATCATCTCCCTTTATCTTTTGTGTACAAATAATATTGAAAGCTGCCATGCGACGCATTTGCATGCACTATTGCCTGAGTAGGATTTGCATCCAAGGAGACCGGCTGTAATGCCCTTTATTGCTTCTGACAAACCCGGGGCAATGAATAAACAAGCCTAAATAGGCAGTGAAAATATTACTGGTACGGGATGGAGTTCCCTAACGTCTCTGGTGGACTGATGACTCCTAGGCGGCCATGCCATAACTGGCTGCAATATTATGCTCAAGGAGTGATGCATTGTCCTATCGAAGTTTGCTTTACAGGAACGAGCCGGAAAATCCCTCGCGCATTGACGATGCCCCCGATTTCTTTATTGACCTGAACCTGGACCACATCGTTGAAGGCATTGAAAAGCCCTGGCAGGAATTCAACCTCAGAAAGTGGTTATTCTATCCCCTGCAGGAAAAGGCAGATATACAATACAGGCAGGAAACCTTCACCGATCTCCATGACCCGGAAATAAGAAAGGCTATCAGGGACCTGGCCACAGGCATAGCTAGCATCCAGAGAAGCATAGACTCGCAGGAAAGGCTTTACGATTTGCAGAAGGAAGGGTGGTTCCTGGCAACTTCAAGGAATTACTGCACTCTGGTGAGAAACCTTGAAGCATGCCTGTCCGGAAAGGACCTGCGCTCAACATCAATGAAAATGTTCTGGGAGTATCTATTGGAATACATGCAGTCTGCAGATTTCAGAACTCTGGAAGAAGATATCCGGGAAACTGAGAAATCTTTGGCTCATGTGAGGTACAACCTTGTAATCAAATCAGACAGGGTAACGGTAATGGCCACAGGGGACAGCAACGAAGAAGACTATGCAAAAACCGTGCTGGAAGTCTTCTCCAAATTCAGGGAGACTAATTACCAGCCAAAGGAGCAGGATTACAGGCGGTTTATGGGTGAGGGCTATGTCCAGGCCCAGATCCTTGGCATGATCGAGAAACTCTATCCAAGGGATATTGGCAATCTGAGGAAATTTTCTGCCACTCACAGGAATTTCATAGATGAAACCCTGCTGAGGCTTTCTAGAGAAGCTCCGTTCTACATATCATACCTTGAGTATATCGCGCCGCTAGAGGAGAAAGGCCTTCAATTCTGTATCCCGGAATTTCTTGAAGATCAGGGGGTATATGCTGAGGAGTGTTTTGATCTTGCGCTTTCCGCCAAGCTGAGCAAGGAAGGCGGCAAGCCGGTAACAAATAGCTTCCGTCTGGACGGGAATAAACGGATAATTGTGGTAACTGGACCCAACAATGGTGGAAAAACAACATATGCCCGGTCAATTGGCCAGCTGTTCTACCTGGCTTCTCTCGGCCTGCCTGTCCCCGCGAGAAATGCAGTCCTGACAGTTCCTGACAGGATATTTACCCACTTTGAGCGATCAGAGAGCCTTGAGAATCTCAGGGGAAAGCTAGAAGACGATCTTGTGAGGATCAGGCATATAATTGAGTCCTCTACAGCGAAAAGCGTAGTGGTCATAAATGAGATGCTGAGTTCCACTACTGTAAGGGACGCTTCCGGCATCGGGAAGAGAATCATCGGGCTAATAAGAGAAAAAAGCTGTTTCTGTATCTTTGTGACTTTTCTTGATGAATTCACCAGGCTGGATTCCACTGTGAGCATGGTCGCCCAGGTAGACCCGGAAAATCCTGAGATCAGAACCTTCAGGGTTCTTATGGAACCTTCAAACGGGCTAGCCTATGCAAGGGCACTCGCCCGTAAACATCACGTTTCAGAAGATGAAATAAGGAGGAGGCTCGCGGATGAAAAACACACCTGATGAAAGAACAGTGATAGAATCTAATCTTCTCTGCCCGGACAAGCCATTTGATCCTGAAGGGAAACTGCCCTGGAACCTGGAGGATATTCTGAAGGATCTGGAGATAAATCTCATCCTGGATGGAATGGCAAGGGGCGATGATGAAATAAGAAGCCAGTGCAGGCTTGTGATCATGACAATGCTGCAGACTGAGAGGGAAATCAGGCACAGGCAGGATACCATAAAAGACGCACTGGCCAACAGGGAAACCACAAGGAAGATGCGCCTGATCCTCTTGGCTGCAGTGAAGAAGGCACGGGAACAGTGGTTCTGGCTCTCAAGGTCCGGTAGGAACCCGGAGTTTTCCCTTCATGAATCGCTTTCAATAATGGGGGTCTACCTTTCTGCCCTGTCAGAACTGAGGGAGCTGGCAATTAAGGAGAAAGGCAATTTCTCTTCCCATGGGTTCTCCAAACTATTTTCTCTCTTCACAGACGTATTTGATGAAAGATACTCATCCATTCTGATCGAAACACTTGCCAGGCTACAGTTCCCAAATGGCATCAGAGTCTCAGGATTGCTTGGAGGCAGGGGGGAACTTGGTGGCTTCACTCTACTTGAGCCGGAAATGAAGCGTGGTGTGAAGATTGCAATGAATCGGTTAAAGGAAAGAAGATATACCTTTGTTCTCCCTCCAAGGGATGAGCATGGCCCAACAGAACTGGCCAGCCTCAGGGCCAGGGCAATACTTCCTGTGGCCAGATCCATAGAGAACGCGGGAGAAAGGGTACTCAATTTCATCAGGTCGCTTGCCGCGGAACTTGCATTTCTTGAGGGGTGCATCAACCTGGCAGAGGATCTGGAGGCAGTAAATGCAGGTGTATGCTTCCCTGAACCAAAACCTGGAAATGATTCATACATAGAATTCAAGGGGCTTTATGACACTGCATTGAACCTGAAAATAGGTGGCAATGCCATTTCAAATGACCTTTCCGGAGGAAACCAGAAGCTGGTTATCATTACCGGCGCAAACAGGGGCGGGAAGTCCACATTCATCAGGAGCATCGGGCAGGCTGTCCTGATGATGCAGGCTGGAATGTTTGTAGGGGCCTCCCAGTTTTCATCAGCTATCTTCAGCGGTGTGTTCACGCACTTCAAGAGGGAGGAGGATCGGACTATGGTGCAGGGGAAATTTGATGAGGAACTTGAAAGGATGGATCAGATAATCGGCCATATTTCCGGAAGGGCGCTCATGCTATTCAACGAATCATTTGCGGCAACCAATGCCAGAGAAGGGGCTGAAATTGCAGGCGAAATAGTGAATGCCATGGCGGAAAGCGGTGTGACCACAATTCTAGTTACCCATCTTAACGAATTTGCAGAGCTCATTACACTGAAGGCGAAAAGCGACAACAGGTTCCTGATTGCTGAAAGGTCAGAGGGCGGTGAGAGAACTTTCAGAATTCTTCCCGGAACGCCGGAGGAGACAAGCTATGGTGCTGATCTCTATGAAAGGGTGTTCGGGGAGCCTCTCATGGATTAGGCATGTTCCATGGAAAGAAGTTTGTCTTCTTTCCGGAACTTAGAAAAACAAGATGGATTCAGTTCAGTATGAGACCTTTGGCACCTTTGTCTTTTCCATCATGATTTCATAGTACCCATCATGGTCAACCACAGCGATCAGCTTGTTACCCGTCTTCTGGATCCATGCTGGAGCATCAGCCCTGGTTTCGCTGTCATATTCATCGGAAGAGTACAGGGAAATTACCTCTTTGGGGCCTGCATGGCTGTATGCTTTTATGAGCTCCCAGAACGGGCCAGGGCAAAGCACATCTCGAGCATCAACAATTCTGTCAGGCTTTATTTCTGCAACCATTTTTGAATTCACCACCATAGATTTTCCCTCCATTCCCAAAATGGGAATTTCAGGGGACTAATCTCCCTGAAGCATAACCTGTCCGGACATAACAGGCTTCCCTAACATGTGACACGCATAGGCTGCGCAAATCACTGAAACATCTCGACAAATATTTTGCGTGCATAGCTTATACTGAACATTTTTTTCCTGCAAAAATTAGTTCATGAATTGGACAATAGGACAGGTATGGGAGATTTTTCCTTTTCGCCTTCCTAATCTTTTTTGCTCAAAATCCACCATTCGATGCATTCACATAGATGCGACATTACTGGGAAGGCCCTATTCCCAGTGTTCGGAGCTTGGCATAGGCATAAGCGATAGAAAGGGTAACGGCTGCTGTTGATAAGGCTACCAATGCTCCGGCGAAGCTCTGTTTCTGGTGCATAAAGAACAAGAAAAACAGGAGAAAGTGTCCGTTGACAACAGAGGAAAGGGCGGCAAATGCAATTTGCAATAACGTGTTATCCCGCTTTGACATTCCACTGGCCATTCAAAAATATTAGCTAGTGTTTTTTTAACTTTTAAGCAAAGTGGGAATTTGTGCGTCACAATTCAGCAGGGCCCATTCAAAGGACAAAGGCAGGCATTATCAGAAGAACTGCCAGAAGTTGTCCTGCCAGAGATCGTATTCTTCCTCCTTTTCTTCAATGTGCTCTATCTTGAAACCTGAATTTTTCTCACTCTTGTTGTACATCCTCATAAGTTCATCCTTTCCCAAGTGGGCAAGCTCATCAAACCTGTTCTTAACCATTTCTTCCATGTGGGGATGAAGCCTGGTGAGCTTGTGACCTGTGAAACAAACCTTGTAAAACCTCTTCTTGTCAAGTGTCACATCAAATACTTTCCACCTGATGTCTATCTGCCCAGAAAACTCATTTCCCACAAGATTTGCAAGGGCTTCCACAATCTTTGGTGCATCGTTCTCAGTTACTGTAAAATTGATTTCAAGTCCTTTTTCCATGTTATCTGTAGCATATTCTAACTTCATTATATTACAATGTTTATGCCTGTCCACAAATCAGGCCATATTGATATATTATTGCACATCAAAGAAGCTTTAATCCATATTAAGCCAAAAGATAATTATCATGACGACTCATATTAGAGGTATCGAGGGAAATTTATGGAAGACGATTCCCATGCTTATCTGGTCAATTTTAAGAGAACTGCCTTCTCAAGGTCCCGCCCAAATGATCCTGAAAGGGATGTCTATAATCCAATAAGGATGGACGAGGCACTTGGAAACCTTATCAAATCAGCTGTTTCTGAAACAGGAATCAGGCCCGAGGAGATCAATGACGTCATCACAGGATGTGCAATCCAGGCTGACGAGAACTGGCTTTACGGAGGCCGTCACCCTGTTTTCATGGCAGGGTTGCCCTTCAATGTGCCATCCATGGCCATGGATCGGGCCTGCTCGTCATCGCTCAATGCCATGAGCATAGGCTCAATGGAGATCATGACAGGAAATTCGGACATAGTGCTGGCAGGGGGAATGGAGCATATGACACATGTGCCGCTGAACGGCAACCAGAATGTGAAGCCGAACATCAAGCTCATTGTAAGGCCTGAATATGCAAGGTATGACATGACGACTTCCTACAACATGGGACTCACAGCCGAGAAGCTGGCAAAACTCAGGAACATCACAAGGGAAGAGATGGACAGGTTCGCCACGGACAGCCACAAGAGAGCGGCAAAGGCCCAGGAAGACGGATATTTCAAGGGCGAGATCCTTCCCATCGAAGTTGAGCAGGGGGATGACTTTGTTACAATAGACAAGGACCAGAGCATCAGGCCACAGACTACGGTGGAATCCCTGTCACAGTTGCCGCCAGCTTTCATCAAGGATGGAGTAATCACGGCGGGGAACTCCTCGCCCCTGAATGCAGGCGCATCCCTGACCGTCCTAATGTCAGGGAAGAAAGTCCGCGAATATGGCTTGAAGCCCCTTGCAAGGGTAAAGGGATTCTCCTGGGCAGCAGTTGATCCCACCATAATGGGTGAAGGCCCGGTTCCAGCCTCAAGGAAACTTCTCGAAAAAGAGGGGCTCAAGGCGGATGACATAGACCTGTGGGAGATAAACGAAGCCTTCGCCGTTGTGGCACTCAATGCCATGAAGGAGATAGGCATAGGACATGACAGGGTCAATATTCATGGCGGCGGCATTGCTATCGGGCATCCGCTTGGAGCTACGGGCGCAAGAATTGCAGGAACCCTGGCAAGGGAACTTAACGAGAAGAAGAAGACCTATGGAATTGCCACACTCTGCGTGGGTGGAGGGCAGGGTTATTCTTTGCTAATGGAGAGGATGTAATATGGATTTTGATTTCCCGGAGGATATCAACAATGCAAGAAAGAAGGCCCAGGAATTTGCCAGAAAAGAGATAAATTCCAGGATGGCCAAGGAATATGACAGGAAGGAGAAGTTTCCTGAGGAGCTGAGGAAGAAGGCATTCGAGCATGGCCTTGTGGACTACACCAATCCCTGGTCCATGCTTGTGACCATTGAGGAGCTGTGCCGGGCTGACCCGGGGTTGGGAATTTCCGCAACAGTGAGCCTGTTCGGTGCTGAGGTGATCATGCTGTTCGGAAGCGATGCCCAGAAGCAGAAGTACCTCACCCAGGTGCAGAC
>JAJZOK010000065.1 GCA_021811525.1 Thermoplasmata archaeon
TGCGAATATTGCATTGAAGCCATTTACAATTGACCATGTTTCAGCGGCATCCTTGCCCCTTTCTGGCCTGACTGCCTGGCAAGCTCTCTTTGACTATGGGAATCTCTCTGAAGGCCAATCCTGCCTCATACATGGAGCAGCTGGTGGAGTGGGTTCCCTTGCTGTCCAATTGGCACACTGGAAAAAGGCTAATGTTATTGCAACTTGTTCAAGGGGAAAAGAGGCCATAGTACGACAGTTTGGAGCTGACAAGGTCTTAGATTACAACTCGGTGAAATTCGAAGACGTGGTTCGGGAAGTTGATCTTGTCCTAGATACAGTAGGAGGAGAAACTCTTAACAGGTCTTACAGAACAGTGAAAAGGGGAGGTACGGTTGTCAGTGTTGCAGACGATACTAATGAAGATCTGGAAAGGAAATATGGGGTGAAAGGGATCTCAATGCTCGTAAAACCCGATGGAAATGAGTTGAGAGAGATTGCAAGGCTAGTGGACTCAGGCATTGTAAAACCTGTTGTGCAAGGAACTTATCCTCTTAGTCAAGCTAAGGATGCTTTCATATCAGGTATCGCAGGCCACAACACAGGTAAAATAGTACTAATAGTTAGCCAGTGAAAGAAGCAAAGCCAGTTGACATTTAAGGTAGAAATCTTGTTATGGTGAAATGGTGAATAAAATGGAACAGATAGGGGAAGAAACAAAGAGAGTCGTGTTGAGTTACATCGAATCCCTGGATTCAAAGAAATATGACCAAGCAAGCATCTTAATTGATGGGAGCGTGAAAATCATCGGCCCAGCAGGAGAGACATTCGGAAAACCAAAGGAATTTACCAATATGCTGAAACGGTATCAGGGCAACTACTCTATACAGAAAATGTTTGTCGAAGGAGAGGACGCGTGTCTCCTTTATGACTTTGTCACACCAGAAAAAATAGTTTACATGAGTTCTTGGTATAAGGTAAAAGGCGGGAAGATCGTCTTCATAAGAACAGTATTTGATCCTTCCACCTTCAGTTAGTATAATGAGTTACAGGCCAGAGAAGCACTTTATTCTGGCATTATTTTTATCTCGATTCTGCTGAATAAACCTATTTTCAGTAGTTTCCTGCAAAGAGAAGAATCAGGCAGGCTTTTTGCCATGTTCTTTCAAATCCCGTTTTACTGCAAGCGAGTTCAGGAATTCATAACTCACCGCACCATCCAGCAGCGTCTCGTACTTCTCCTGTTCCAATATTTCCTTGCCAATCCGCCAGAGGAGTCCCATGGCAGCATAAGAAGCCCCGGGGCCGAAACTCAGTCTAGTTATACCCATTTGCTTTAATTCAGCGATGGTGGGCAGTCCATTTCTAATCATCAGATTGGTAGGTGCTTCAACGGATTCAACAAATTGTGAAATTAAACTCTTGTCAGTTAAACCCATGGGGTAAATGCAATCTGCACCTGCCTCCATATACTTTTTAGATCTGGAAATTGCATTTTCAAGCCTTTGTTCCGATTCTGATCCTTTGTCATGTACAAATGCATCTGTTCTGGCATTTATTACGAAACTAATACCCAGTTCGTCTGCGAGATGCCTAATGGAAGTAATTTTCCTGCATTGTTCCTCAGGATCGTAGAGTTCATTACTCAAAGGAATTGAGTCTTCTAAGTTCAGGCCAACCGCGCCTGCTTCAATTACCTCTCTTACAGACCTTACGACGTCTTCTTCAGAACTCCCAAAACCTGAGACCATGTCGACACTCAGTGGGACAGATAGAACACAAGATATCTTTCGCACAGTGGTAATAAACTCGCTCCATGGAATAGATTCCCCGTCCATGTATCCCAGTGACACAAGCATACCTGCACTGGATGTTGCAACTGATGAAAACCCTACTTCTTCAAACAACCGTGCGCTTGGGACGTCCCATGCGTTCGGTATCACGAAGAAATTCCCGAGCCTGTGCTGGGACCGGAACTGCTTTGCCCGTTTTGCCTGGTTTTCTAGTTCTAGCCCGTTTAGTTGCATTTCTATTAAAGAGCTAAATCTCTTATTTCAAACTTTAGTGTTGGCGGATCTCCAAGTTGCGCAAAGAAAACAGTCCTCTCTATACAGAAAAATAATTATCTCTACGCTGCTTATATTTTACATGGGAACTTACAGGGTCGTTGAGCACATCAAGGACAGAAGTGCCAACGGGCACAGCTTCAATGTAATGGCGATTGAATTCAAGGAACCATCTTATGTGAAGGTAAAAGCTGATTCACTTCCAAAGGTAGGTTCTCTATTGACGGTAGAGGGCGACAGTGTTTCACTTGACGGGAAACCTCTTGGCAAAGTTTCGGAAAAGAAAAGTGCGGAGGATGTCAGGGTAAGCCTGAAATTTGACATAAAATATACCGGCGGCTATTCAATGGACGGAAAGACCATCTACCTCGACGAGCATTTCCCTAAGTTTTTCACCGTCGAAGGCAAGAATGTAAGCACAGTGGAAAGTATCGGCCTGCATCATGAACTGCCTGAGAAATGGATGTCGGATAATGGATATGAATACCCCTATGCACATGAAATTGCAACTGGAATTGAGAAGATGTATGTGGAATCACTTGGCGTAACGTGGAAAGGGTATTGCGATGAGGTTGACAAAAATCTCAGGAGAGTTTACAGCAGGCTGCTTGAAAAATCACCACCATCCCTGGACCTTGCCCCATACCTTTACTGCAGGGACCGTGAAGCACTGAAGGAAATCAGGGATAGTGAAGAATAAACTGGAAATTTATCTCAGATATGGGGCCTAGCTTTATTCGATATTTAACCAATCAAATTTCTATAATGCCAACTGCTAAGGCATTAGGGTAAACGGTCAAATAAAGTACAGGATTATTTAATTGCAGGCAGAGAGCCATGGACCCATCCCAGAAGAGCAGCGAGTGCTGCTTGTCCATGGCCATAACCTGCATGAGGGACTTAAATGCCAGATGACAGGGTTAAGCTTGCAATGGCCCTTAGCATTCCAATCTGGGTAGCCATGTCAGTTTTTGTTATAGTTGGTGCCATTTATGGCGGCGTAAGCGGCTTAGGAGTGGCATTCGCCGCCGTGTTTTTCGCAACTATCTTCTGGTTTGTGGCTGTCTCCAAGGTACTGGGAGAAAACAGGGAATCAAGGCCATATGCTCCTTCCAGCATAGATAGCAGGCTTTCCTACATAGAGGACAAACTTAACGAAATTGCAAGAGCAAAGAAGGAGTAGCCATGAACCAGCAGGGGAAATTGATGCTGACCCTCAAGGCCATTTTCGTAGTCATGCTTGTGGCATCGGCAAGCATAGTGCTGGCATCCGCTTTTTTCTCGAGCTACTTTGAGCCTTTCACATGGAATCCAAGCAGCTCGGCATCAGATATATCCAGTACATACAACCCTCTTCCCAATTATACCCTTACGGTAACTTCAGGCAATTGTGCAGTGAATGTGATCCCAACCACAGATAACGGCCTGAGGGCAACACTCAACGTTAACACCAGCTTTTTCCTGAAAGCATTTGCGAAGATTGATGTTACAGCGGTCAACAATACCTATGAAATTCAACTGGAAACGCCACAGTATTGGGGTGCAAATGCAGTTGCAAATGTGTACATCCCCTCCACCATCACTTCCAACGCGCTCACTATTAGCCTGCAGAATGGTGCAATAACATCAGATGTGCCAAACGTGGTCAAAGTGTTATCTGTGGAGACAACCAATGGGCAGATTAACGTCATGGGCCAGAATGTGCTCAATATAAACACCCAGGATACCAATGGAAACACTTACATTTCAGTAAACTCTTTTGCCGCCATCACAAGCAGTGCAGTAAATGGCAATGTTCAGCTTACAGTTGCCGGAGCCACTACAAATGGCTCCATTTCTCTGTCAACCACCAACGGGAATGTGAACTATTACGCTAATCCAGGCTCAAACCTCAGCATTTCAGCTACCACAGTAAACGGTGCTGTGTCAATATCCGGCATAACCTGCGATTCCTCTGTTTCCAACATCAGGCAGCTTGTTGGAACTGTAAATGGCGGGGGTACCTCTGTTGTCCTTGCTACTGTGAATGGAAATGTCAAAATTGGGTCAAGTCTTGCCGTAATGTGATTTTTTATTACTTTGCCTGATTCAAGACTGATCCTCGAGCCTCTTTATGGCAATGTCCACGTACTTCTTTGATACATCAAAGCCAACATAATGGCGATTCAGCCTGCTCGCAACTTTTGTCGTTGTTCCCACACCATTGAACGGATCAAGCACAATATCCTCCTGAAACGAAAACAGTTTTATGACGCGCTCGGCAAGTTTTTCAGGAAACATTGCAGGATGATTGTATTCTTTCATTTTCTTCTCCGGAGCTATGCTCCATCTCGCGTTGACCCATTCCTTGAATTCCGTATCTGTTATATCGGAAAGTGCACTATTTCCAGGATGCTTGAGGTCTCCCTTTGAAAACACCTCGATGAATTCCCATGTATATTTCAGGTAAGGGTTGCTGGGGCTCTTCCAACTGCCCCAGGCGGTGTATTTTGCGTTGTAGTTGTTTTTTTCCCAGAGGATCTCGTTCCGCCAGATCATCCTGTTCCGCATGAAGAAATCTGAGATTATGTGATGAGCAGGAATGAAATCTGAGTACAAAGGCTGGACATTGACTGCTATTCTGCCACCATACTTTGTCACCCTGATGCATTCTTTGAATATTGCAAAGAGTTTTTCGAAATAGACATTCCAGTCGACCCCGTCCCGGTGTTCTCCGTAGTCCAATCCAAAATTATATGGGGGTGAAGTGAAAACCAAATCCACGCAGTTATCCGGCAACTGCTTGAGAGCTTCTTGAGAGTCGGCAAC
>JAJZOK010000147.1:0-1261 GCA_021811525.1 Thermoplasmata archaeon
GCTGCAACCCATCCCCATGGCTTTTTTCTAAATTTTTTAAACCTCTATTCCCTACCCCTACTAATCCTAATTTATTAAATTTTAACGATATAATCAATTTTAAGTACTATAATATTTCAGGGTAATAATTTTTATATATGTAAATTTCAATCAGATAAAGATCATCAATGGCTGATGAAGAAGAATTTAGAAAAAAGCCATGGGGATGGGTTGCAGCAGTAATAATAGTCTTCATTGTAGGATTTTCAGCTGGATATTTCCCATTCTCACACTCAACAGGTAACACAAACAAAACGGTGGACGTGCAATTTTATTCAAGCCTTGCCACTTCAGAGGCTGCGTTCATCAATAACACACTGATTCCACAGTATGAGCAACAGCATCCGGGAACCCATGTAACCCTGGTGAATGTAGGCAGTGGTGACACTTCCAAGGATGTACTCGCCCTGGAGAAGGCCGGCAATGTAGGCCCAGTAGTCGTTGGGCAGGACAATCTGGAAATCGGGCAACTGATTTACAGCAGTTCAGGCAATGTAATGATGAATCTCACAAATGTCTCGTCTAAGATGATGCCTACCACAATCATCCCGGCCGCACAGAGCATGGTCAACTATGAGAAGAAGGTGTTCGGAGGAGTTTATTTCTTCCCGTGGAGGGCGAACATACCGCTGACCTTCTACAACCAGTCAACTTTCTCCCACTATGGAATCACGCCTCCAAAGAACAACACAGCGCTTCTCCAGGACCTGTCACTTTTGAAAAACAAAACAGGCCATGGACAGTTAATGATACAGGGTGGCGGCTACAACGGCCATTACTCGTCCACAGCCACAGAGCTCTACCAGATGATGGTACAGTATGGAGGTAACCCCTTGTATGCAAATGACACAGGTGATGTTCATGCATTCCAGTTCCTTTACAACCTGACACCATACATGACAAGTAACTATGTCAACGGATACTGGGGCTCTTATCACGGACTGGCAGTTGGAAACTACTCAATGCTTGATTACCAGTGGCCATACATCTACAGCACCCTGACCTCTGGAGGCTCGAGCGGGTATTCAATGACAAACAAGACACTTGGCGTTTATGCAGGCCCTAATGGAACAGTTAATGGCCAGCACCTCCTCGGTGGAGATGTCCTGTACATACCACATGGTGCATCAGACGTTCCCCAGCTTGAATCGTTCATAACGTTTATGCTGGGTGCACAGGCGCAGAGGGAATACATGCTTAACCAGTCATGGCCAGCAATCAA
>JAJZOK010000147.1:1361-4784 GCA_021811525.1 Thermoplasmata archaeon
GGTTCATTTTCCACATCTCTTTTGGTGGTCGTCCTCGCCGACTCGTGGAAGAATGCACCTATTGTTTCCCTTATCCTTCTGGCCGGGATGACAACCATACCGCCTGACCTTTACAGCCAGGCTATGGTTGATGGAGCCGGGACCCTCAGGAGATTCTTCCACATAACATTGCCCAATCTTGCCCCATTTATAGCAATAGCCCTTATGGTAAGGGGCATCAGTGAATTCAACATATTTGCCATAGCGAAGGCCGGACTTTTCCCGTCTCCTCTCTTGACAACTATGACTTATTCGCTGTTTGACATTGTCAACCCTCATCCATCATATGCCGGGGCAACCATTCTGCTGGGTTTCATAATGATATTCGCTTTCTTCATTATGCTGTACAGGGACAGATCTGCGAAGGTGGCCTAAATGGTAAGTGAATACAACAATCCTGGGAGCCACAAATATTTCTTCATCATTGCCCTGGTATTTTCAATCATAGTGCTCATTCCAATGTATGTGCTTGTGATAATTGCATTTGCTGTTCCATCACAGACTATTGCGGCATATTATCCAAGCCTCATTCCTACCAAATTCACATTGTCCAACCTAATGCATGCATTCTCTGGATACAGCTCCATACTCGAAGCAGCATTTATAAAGAGCCTGATCACTGCCACAATTGTAGGGGCCCTTGCGGCTTTTCTGGGTTTCCATGCTTCATACGGCCTCAGCAAACTTCCCGTAAGGTTGAGCAGCCTAATAATTTCGGTCCTGTTCTTTTCAACGATGATACCGTCCCTTACAATAGCAATACCAATCAGTGTATCATTCCTGAAGGCAGGGCTGTATGATTCCGCCCTCGGGCTTGCCCTTGCACAGGAACTGGTAGTGCTTCCGATGACAATTTTCATGATTACGGGAACACTTCAGAGCCTTCCAAAACAGATTGAGCTTCAGGCCAGGGTGGATGGTGCGGGATTCTTTCAGTCCTTATATTCTGTCATTTTCCCGCTGGCACTTCCCGGCGTCCTCGCTGCTTTTCTCCTATCATGGATGATGTCATGGGACGAGTTTACCTTCGCAATCATCCTCTCTCCTGTGCATCCGACACTGCCAATCCTAATTTACCTGGACAGCACAGCAAGGGGGAATATACTGTATGCATCCGCCTTCTCCCTGATTGTGACGATCCCTGTCATACTCATCACAATGGCGCTTTCCAAGTTCATCAAGGGAAACTACATGGCCTCAGGGCTTACAGGGTGACCTTCAAAAATACAACTCATGGACGGTATGTAAGATGACTGTAAAACTGGAATTAAAAAACGTGACAAAAATCTACGGGAAACACAAGGTAATAAATGATCTCTCCCTCACAGTTGAACAGGGTGAGTTCTTCGTGATCCTTGGCCCGTCTGGGACAGGAAAATCGACCCTCCTGAAGATGATGGTGGGAATAGAGCAGCCAACATCCGGAAAGATATTCATAGATGGAAAGGACGTTACTAAGCTGCCCCCCAATAAAAGGAATCTCGCCATGGTGTTCCAGAATTATGCCCTCTACCCAAATATGAACGTATTCAACAACATCGCCTTCCCACTGAGGATGCACCACCGGACAAATATAAGCCAGAGGGTGAGGGAAGTTGCAGAGAAGCTGAATATTTCCGACATACTTGGCAAAAGGGTAAACCAGATAAGTGGCGGCCAGCAGCAGAGGGTTGCCCTTGCAAGGGCAATGGTGCGGAAACCTGCCATGTTCCTGCTGGATGAGCCACTAAGCAACCTGGATGCAAGGGTAAGGTTCTCCGCAAGGGCCGAACTCAAAAGAATCCAGCAGGAACTGGAACAGACCTTTGTATTTGTTACACACGACCAGAAGGAAGCAGAGGCCCTTGGTGACAGAGTTGCGGTGCTGAATAAGGGTGAATTCCAGCAGATTGCCCCTTACAAGGAACTTTATGAAAACCCTGCCAATCCATGGGTCGGCGACTTCGTCGGGGACTTCCCAATGAACCTCGTGGACGGCAAAGGGTTCAGGCCAGAATGGGCATCTGTGGGTTCCGGAGACTATTCAATGGTAGTGGAATCAATGGAAAGCATAGGAGACGTGAGCTTCATTTTCGGCAGCGACAGCAATGGAGAACACATTGTTCTAAGGGCCCCTGAAAAGTATCCGATTGGCACAACGGTAAAATACACAGTTAACAGGTTCAAGGACTTCGGGAATCAACCCTGAACTTTGTTAAACAATATACTTCCAATAACCCCAAGCGGTATGGTGGTTCAAATGAAGATTGATGGTGCAAAGAAGTCAATAGAGGACCTAAAGAGCCCTGAAGGTTTCCTATACGCAGGCCTGCCAAAGTTCAGGGCACTCTTTGGAAGGGATTCTCTTATTTCATCCATGGAACTCTTGGACCATGACAGGAACATAGCTATGGCAACGCTTCAAGCCCTCAGTTCCATGCAGGGGTCTGGATTCAACCAGGAAACACTTGAAGAGCCGGGAAAAATAATCCATGAATATCAGCATGATGTGGGCCTTATCAAATCAAGAACCAGGAACGTTCCCTGGCTGAAGCATGGAAAAAACTACTTCTCCGTTGACAGCACGCCATTGTTTGTCATCTTGTACCATATGCTGATGGAAAAAGACCCGGGGATTTTAGAGGACAGAGGATTGCTGGACTCCGCCATAAAGGCCATTTCATGGATCGTGGATTTCGGTTTCAACGGGCACTTCCTGAGTTATATGAAAGCAATGAGGGGATTTGGTCTGCAGTCCCAATCATGGCGCGACGGCATCGGCGCAGTCCTTGAAAACCTCAAGGACCCTGTATCGGTGGTCGGCGTTCAGGGATACGCTTTTTCCGCCTTGAACAGGGGGCTTCTGATCATGGAAAAGGCTGGCCTCAATGAAATAAACCACATTCTTTATGAAAGGATTAATGAGTTAACCACGAAATTGAAGGAGAACTTCCAGGACATGTTCTACCTTGAAGAAACAGGGTTCTACGCATTCGCTGTAGATGGGGACGGAGTTGCAGAGAAAACCGTGTCCAGTGATCCGGGCCATCTGCTTTTCTCCGGTCTTTTAAATAAAAATGAGGAGAAAATTGTTATAGACCGAATCTTTCAAGAGGACCTCTTGACAGAATATGGAATTAGGTGCTTGTCTACAAAATCACCATACTTTGATGAAAAGGCATACCAGAGAGGAAGCGTTTGGCCCCATGACAATTTCCTCATCGCAATGGGCCTTAAATTCAGAGGTTATCACAAACTGGCAGCAGAAATAGGAACCAGAGTTACCCGTGCACTAGAAGAACTAAGTGGAATGCCGGAATACTTTGGCGTAGACAGGAAAGGCAAACTCATCCCGAGCGGAAAGATGAGAATAACCCCATGCGATCCCCAGGCATGGACAGCAGG
>JAJZOK010000081.1 GCA_021811525.1 Thermoplasmata archaeon
GGCCGAGGGCCAGATCGCTGTCATCACAACAGAGGAAGCCCCCGCTAGACTTTATAGAATGCTTGAAAGCACGAAACAAAAAGCCGCCGCAAGAGGCGGAGAAATCGCAGAAGATGACATCATAGTTCCTGAAATGCCGACAAACTTCCCTCCCGGACCAATGATCAGCGAATTCCAGAAAGCTGGGCTTCAGACTGCCATTGAGAAGGGAAAGATAGTCATCAAGAAAGAGACTGTCTATGTAAAGAAGGGAGAGGCAATTCCTAAGGACAAGGCAAAGATCCTTGAGAAGCTGGAGATCCTTCCTGTCACAGTTGGCCTTAACATGATTGGGGCTTACGAGGCAGGTCTGGTATTCAACAAGGAAGCTGTATCAATAACCGAGGAGCAGCTGCTTGGAGATATCGCAATGGCATTCTCACAGGCCAAGAATCTTGCACTGGAGACCCTGTTCCTGGTACCAGAGATCGTACCGCAGCTCATAGTCAAAGCAAGGCTCTACGCAGAACAGCTTGCGCTGGAGACTGGAACTGTGGACGAAAGCAACGTACAGCTATTTATACTCAAAGCAATTAGGGAAGCTAATGCTTTGAACCAGGCTGTAACTGGCGAAGTCCCGGAAGAAGCACAGGAAACAGAAGGAACCGCCAGTGAGCCAGCTGCGTCCGAGGAATCGAAACAGGACGATGAAGATAAGGCATCTGAAGGCCTTAGCGCACTATTTGGATAAAGGAGGAAAAAAGAATGGAATACGTATATGGAGCTCTGCTGCTTCACTCAGCAGGAAAAGACATCGATGTTGAAAACCTGAAGAAGGTACTTGCCGAGGCCGGCGTAAAGCCTGACGATGCAAGGTTGAAGTCCCTGGTGGACAGCCTTAAGGAAGTAAAGATCGACGAAGTGCTGAAGAACGCCGCAGCTGTCGCCTTGGCAGCACCTGCCGCAGCTGCACCAGCAGAGAAGAAGAAAGAAGAGAAGAAAAAGGAAGAACACAAAGAGGAAAAGAAGGAAGAGGCTAACGAAGAGGAAGCCCTCGCCGGACTTAGCTCACTCTTTGGGTAAGGCCTTAGATGGATTACTACGGATACTTCTGGGGACTTCTCAAATACTATCTCCCCATTATATTATTTATTATTTCAATATCAATAGCACCAAACGTAGTGCTGTTAATCATATCCCTTGCGTGGATCATGACCTCACTGCTGGTGTCTGTGATGCTGTGGGAACCAAACAAAAGAGAAAACTATTATTGATTTCCCCCAACAATCTTTTTCAATCAGCCATTTTTCCTTTTTAAGAGTACATCTGCCTTATTGCAGACTTGCAACCCCCATTTACAGAAAATGGTGGATCTTGGCTATAACAAAATTTGGCTATTCCTGAACGTTTTTAAGTGTTCTAAATAAAAAATTTGGGTTTTGGAGTATTAAGCAAGGCCAAGTTCATTGAGCTTGGACATTACCTCTACTGCATGTTCCTTTGGTGATACTTTGGGGTAGACGTGGGCAATCTTGCCTTCCCTGTTTATGAGATAGGTGACCCTGCTAGCTGTGTTCCCTCCAAGCACTCCATAGGACTGGGCAATGCTCTTCTTGTCGTCGGCAACCAGCGTAAAGTTGAGGTTGTATTTGTCCACGAACTTCTTGTGTGACTTCTGGCCATCCACACTCACGCCCAGAACCTTGACGCCGGCATTCTCATACAGTTCATTGTTGTCCCTGAAGTTGCACGCCTCCGCTGTGCATCCGGGAGTGTCATCCTTCGGGTAGAAATACAAGACGACTGGTTTGCCTTTGAAATCTCCCAGCTTGAGAGGCTTTCCATCCTGATCAACTGAGCTGAATTCAGGTGCAGCATCTCCCACCTTTAACAAATCTGCCATATTACACCTAGAACACACTGTTATATAATGTTTGCAAGAAAATTGCTGACTCTGTGCAATCAGGTGAAGGTCTTCATGATTTTGTCACCGGGGAAGTGGATCAGGATAATTGCTTCCCCTTTCTTGTTTCCCATTATATCGCTGGCAGATTTCTTTGAAATCCCCACTCCAACATACTGCTTCCTGCTGTTCCTGATAAAAACCATTGAATTCTCCTTTATTTCAGGGTCCATCTGTGTGATGCCCTGTGCAAAGACATTAGCACCGTTAATGATGTGCGGAACGGCCCCATCATCAACTGTAACATACATTAACTCTGGCCGGAGCTCGTTCAGGAGGAACAGTGTAGGAATGGTCCTGTCTGAAACATAAACATAGGGTTGACCGTTGACGAAAAAGCACTTCTCGCCCTTTCTTTCATCGATTTCGACTGCGACATCGGGAAGTGATATCCCCAGCGGTGCGAGGACCTCACGAAGTGCTTTTACGTCTTTTTTCGAAACAAAATGCCTTGCCATTTTTCACCTTATGAATACTTTGATGTTTTCAATCTCCTGTGCCATTACAGAAGTACCATTCTCCAAAATGCGCGATATGTAAGGCTTGATCTTCCAGGAAAGGTCCCTCTCCGTATCGTTGAACTGCCATTCCCTGTTCTTAGATTCTCCCAGGCAATCCAGGAATGTATAGAATATGGCTTTCCTGACGTGTGATTTGCCGGATGTTTTCTCAGCCTCTCTCAGTGCCTTGTCCTTTCCCAGTGTAAAGTAATCCTTGATTATGTCAATGAGGTACTGAGAGTCTGGTGACCAGGCCTCAATTCCAATGTCCGACTTGATAACAGCAATCCTTGATTTTTCAGCTACAGCCTCAATCTGGTCCGTTGGGGAGCCTTTGAGCGCCTTCATTTCTGAATCTGAGAGCTCAGGATACAGCCCTTTCATAATGATCTGCCCGGATGCAGACCATATGGTCTCAAGCACCTTTCTTTCTGAGAAAGCTTCCATGTAAATGCCCTTGCCATAATTCTCCAGCGCATCAATGAGAATCTCTCCCGGGACATATTTGAACTCGTTTTCCTCTGTAAAGTCCACAATGCTCCTGTAGCCTTTTTCCCCTACAATGAAGAAGCCGCGCCTAACAGCCTCGTTTATCCTGAATTCATTGACTTCCCTCAGGAAAGTCCTGTCATTAATCTTGCCTGAAATGTACATATTAAGAGGCTCTGCAGGAATTTCTCCTATAAGGTCAGAAAGAAAATCTGATCTGAAGCTGAAATCCCTTCCAAGGTCCGGCGAGATCAGGTGCTTCATCAGGCTGTGCAGGAGATTTGTGGTGGAATTGTCATAGAACCTGAATTTAACAGAGTTAAGGTGCAGAACCTCCATGTGCCTTCCATTGCCAGGAAGGATTATTGTGTCGTCTTCCTCCTGGAATTGTATGCCTTCATCCCTGAGGCAATCTTCAAAGAAATCTTTCCCCGGGCTGGTGTTTTTGCACGAGCCAAGAAAATATTTGGTGGATGAGTAGATCCTTGCTCCCTTTGTCTTTGCAAGTGAAGAATATGCGAACATTCTCCACAGGGGGCTCTCATAATGCTGTATACCCGCAAGCACACTGTCATCAGTGTTGCCCCTCTTGGCATATTCTATGGATCCATAGGGTGTCTTCATCATTCCAAAAAGCGGGGCAGAATCTGACTCCATTATTCTGAATGTTTCACTCAGGCCAGAGAGGAATTGGTCTGCTGTCTTTGTAAATTTATCATAGGCCTGGGAGCCTGCGAGGGCCTCCACCTTCTTCCTGTAGGAGTTGAATGAACAGAACATGCCGCCATCAAGGCACTCTGGCACAAGGCTGGCAGGATCTTCAAAGAGCTTTCTCAGCCTGTCAATGAATTCCTTCTGTTTCTCCTTGGAAGTAGACTTGAGTCTCATCTGACCCTTACTTGTTGTCGAGTTGCCTGATTGCCTCTGCCCGGACAGTCACAGGTATTGGAACCATTGATTCCACAAGCTGGACAGTTACCTCTTCCTTATTGGAATCTATGGAAATAATCTTGGCCTTCTCTCCCTTGAATGGGCCATCAATGAGTTCCACAAATGCTCCCAGTTCAAGCCCTGATACTGCAGGTTTTGGCTTGAGATAGTGTTCAATCTCCTCAAGTTTGATATCTCCGTCCACGCTGCCTTTGTAACCCTTTATTCCCTTGGCAATGAAACTAACCCTGTCAGGGTGCATGGTTTCAACAAAAACATATCCCTTGACTTCATACGGCGACATTATGGCAAGAACTTCATTGGTGGCGTTTGGGTCTCTCTCGAGCCTCTCCTGCTTGTCTTTCTCGCTCTGCCTTTCAAGGTCCTTTGAAACCTGGTATTCGTTTCCAACAGTCGTTTTAAGGGCCATGATAACCGGAGTGAGCTGAACTGTGAACTGTCCTCCTGTTTTGTGTATTCCATCCTCTGACTGAATGGTAACCTTGAAAGTGGCGGAATCGCCCTGGTAGCCTCCCTTGGGTGATGTTATCTGGAGAACCAGTTTTCTCTCTTTCCTGGCATCAACATCAAATTCATCCTCCACCTTGATTGTATCAATAGGTGAAAGAGTGAAATTCTTTGTCTTCTGGTCCTGGATTGCAAGGAACCACTCTACGAGTTTGTCCACCTGCTTGAATTCGGAAACAACACTGATCCTGAATCTTCTCTTTGAACTCTGGATATTCTTAACTAATATGGGGATATCCAGAGTCCTGTCACTCCCCAGTGTTTCGTCCTTTACCTGAAACTTAACCCATTCAAACTGACTTTCAGCGTTTTCCATATTAAAAATCCCCTAAGGAAGGTGAATATATACAC
>JAJZOK010000106.1 GCA_021811525.1 Thermoplasmata archaeon
GAGATTCTTTACGGTCTTGTTCGAGAAATCCACCTGGACTTCATCCCCAGTGTTGAAGAAACCATCCTCCCAGTCGAGTTCGAGGGGGTACAGGCCTATGTTGATGCAATTCCTGAAAAATATCCTCGCAAATGTCTTTGCAATGACCACCTTTATGCCGCATCCCTTGAGTGCCATTGGGGCCTGTTCCCTACTTGACCCACAGCCGAAGTTGACGCCCGCCACAAGGATATCGTTAGGAGATACTTTGCTTCCGAAATTCTCATCTATTCCCCCCATGGCATGTTTGCCAAGGTCGGCAAGCTCGAAAGAAGCGGTCTTCCATTTTGAAGGTATTATTGTATCTGTGCTGATATCATCGCCGAAGCACCATGCCTTACCCTTAACTGATTCCATAATCAAGAGCCTCCTGTTTTGGCAGAGGAGAGTCTTCCTTTGATTGCAGAGTAAGCTGCTGTTTCTGATGATGCAAGGTATATCTGAGATTTTACGGCGCCGAGTCTTCCCGGGAAGTTCCTTGGGCCCGCGAACACAGCTACGTCACCTTCGCCCATTAGGCCTTTGGAGAATCCAGCGCAGGCTCCACACCCTGGAGAAGTAACCATTGCGCCGCTCTCGCTAATAATCTGAATAAGCCCTTCCTTCAGTGCCTGATTGTATACTTCCCTTGAGTTGGGAGTAACTATTAGCCTGGTTCCCGGGCTCACCTTTCTTCCATTGAGGACAGCAGCGACTTTCCTCATGTCCTCAAGCCTCCCGTTTGTGCATGTGCCTATGATAACCACATTGACTTCAACCCCAGAAGGTGCTTCTGAAACTGGCTTGGCATTTCCCGGGCTCCCCGGAAGCGAAACCATCGGGACCACGTCTCCTAGGTCAATATGTATCTCCTGCTTCAGCTCGGCTTCCTTCCCGAAGGGAACCAGCAACTGAGGTTTCCTGCCTTTTGATCTAATATAATCCATCGTTATGTCATCAGGCTCGATGCCTGAATTCTTGGCCCCCATCTCAACCCCTAGATTGGTAAGGGTAGCCCTTGAGTCCATGGAAAGGCTTTTTACACCAGGTCCTGCCCATTCAAGGGAACAGTAATTGGCACCGTCAGTGCCTATGATTCCCAAGAGCTTGATGGCGAGGTCCTTTGCGGATGCACCTTCCTTTAACCGGCCTGTGAGGTTAATCCTTATTGTCTTTGGAACACGCATCCATGTCATGCCTGAAAGGAAAATGGAAGCCACATCACTGCTGCCCATGCCTGTGGCAAAGGCTCCAACCGATCCAAGGGTCGTAGTGTGGGAATCTGCTCCTACCACAATCATTCCCGGAACCGCGAAGTTCTCGAGGATATACTGGTGGCAGTTTGACCCCTCCTGAATATGGGTACCCTGCTCCCTGGCAAATTTTCTCATTATGTTGTGGAGATTTGATGATCGTTCACTGCTTGCGGGGAAGTCATGGTCTATGTTCAGTAGCACTTTTCCGGGATCAAAGACCTTCTTGCCCTTTAGTTCATTGAAAATCTGAATTATAAGTGGACCCTGAACATCATGGGCATAGGAGAAGTCCACTTTGGAAAGGATGTAGTCCCCCGCAAATTTTACCTCTTTTTTTCCTGTTCCTGAAACCTCGTTCCTTATGCTGAGAATCTTTTCGCTGAAGGTAAGAGACTCATCTTCCAGAATCGCAGAAAATTCCTGAGATGTGTTAGAGTACTTCTTCATGAGCTATACCTCGCTGTGTCCTTGTAGAAATTATTATTATTAATAAATTCTTATTAACTTTTTTAATGGGTAATCTAAAAAATCTCAGTATGTTTTAACCTCTGTAGATGAGGCATAATATTGATTATCTGGATTCTTGCATGCATTCCAAAAATCTCATGGGTACGCCGCAAAAATATAAAATAAATCTAAAATTCTCCAATAGTCGGGAAAATTGCACATATTCTCCCGGTGTTTATGAAACAGGTGTCCTGCGATGAAAATCACAAATGCGGAGATCAGAGTTGTTGATCTCCCACTGCGTAAATCGTTCAAGAATTCACTCGCAACTAAAGATTTCCAGAAGTCCCTTGTTCTGCTATTATTCACCGATGAAGGGATCACCGGGATCAGTTCCATCGAACCAGATACCCCGAACTATTCCGAAGAGACATGGTACGGCATACGTGAAACGGTTGAGAGGGAGTTTCTGCCAATACTCCTTACTGAGAATACATTGGACATAAATCTTGTGAATGCGAGAATGGAGGAGAAAGTCTATGGTCACCTCATGTCAAAATCATTGGTGGAAACGGCCCTCTATGACCTCATCGCCAAGGAGCATGAAGTTCCGGTATACAGGCTGATTGGAGGAACCTCGCCTAAAAAGATCCCGTTAATTGGTTGGGTCGGCATTTCCGACGTTGGGCAGAGGATTGCTGAAACGAGGCAGTTCCTGGACGATGGCTTCGGTTGCATCAAGTTCAAAATTTCAAGTGATGTTGATGCCACTGTAGAATTCCTATCTGCTGTCAGGAAGGATTTGGGCACAGGGTTTGAGATCAGGCTGGACGCCAACCAGAGCCTCAATGAGAAACAGGCCAGGAAACTAATTGGACAGATTGATCATTATGAAATATCGCTTCTGGAACAGCCGATAAACAGGGATGACCTCGAAGGCCTGGCATCGATCACCCATGATTCCACAATCCCCATAATGGCAGATGAAAGCGCCAATTCAATCATGGCTGTGAGGAACTTGATCTGGGCAGAGGCTTGCAATATAGTCAAGGTAAAGGTCATGAGATCAGGCGGCATCAACGCTACCAGAAGGATCATATCAATGGCGAAGGCCCATGGGATGGAGTGTGTTATTGGAAACGGCTTTTCCACTTCTCTGGGCACGTCCATAGAGGCCAGCGTTTACCTGGGAGCTGACAACCTAAAGAAGCATGCAGAATTCGTGGGTCCACTGAAATTGAAGGAAGATTACGTGGAAAATCCAATGAAAATAGAGCGAGGACACCTCATACCTATGGAAGGAGATGGATTTGGGTACACGTATGAGGAATTGAAATTATAAATTCTTGACAATATGTTCCGGTAATTAAGTTCTGGACTGGTGCAATTCCCCTTCCATATTCTTCCTTAGGAAATCTACGCAGAAATCAAAAAACCTGTTTATTTCCGGAGTTGGTTTCTTTCTAGTAATAGCGAAGACTGGCCTCCGGGAGACTCTTTCCTCCAGCGGGATGATTTTGATGAGACCTATTCTCTCAGCGGTGGTTGCCTGAAGCCTGCTCACTATGCTCACGCCAAGTTCCCTGAATACTGCCATGATCACTGATGATGCATTATCAAATACAGCCACTGTTTCAACATTGTTCAGGCTGATCCCGTTCACCTTGATTATTTCCGTAACTGTCTTCTGGACCCCGCTGTTTGGTTTCCTGGCCACATAAGGATATTTCAGGATATCCTTGATCGATACTTTTCCCTTCTGGGCTAGCTCATGGCCAACGGGGACAATAAGGACTAGTTCGTCGTAACCTATCCTCTCTATTTTTAGGCTCCCGGAATGGAGCCTGTCACGTCCCACCCAACCTACAAAGGCCACATCGGTCTCTTCATTCTCCAGGCTCTCGATATTGGACTGGGTATCACCTATGATTGTGCGGAAATGAACCTTAGGATCTACTTTCCTGTAATTTTCAAGCATATGCTGGAATGCATAAAGGAAAATAGCCTCTCCAACAGAAATCCTGATGGTGTCTTCCTTGGAAGGCTCCGTTATGGTATTGGTCAGCTTGACAAGACCTTCAAACATTTCACGAACAGAGACTGCTAATTTCTGGCCGTCAGATGTTAATACAACCTTCCTGCCTTCCCTGATGAAGAGCGTCTTGTTGTACCTGCTCTCCAGGCTCTTTATCTTCACGCTTATTGATGGTTGCGATATGCTCATTTTCTTCGCGGCTTCACTGAAAGAAAGCGTGTCGGCGACCGCAAGGAACGCTTCCAGTTCCTTGAGATTTATGTTCTTGAGAGCAGCATCGAGATTCAAAGTTCAGCCCTGCCTGTTAAATGGATATTCTTGTTAAAATGATTTAAATCTTTTCAGGATGGAATCCCATTGAGGGTGCGAGAAAGATGTTCAAAAAGTCTTCAAACCAAGTCCGGATTGACAGAATTACTGATATGATTACATTAAGAAATCTGAATGAACGTAAAGTCTCTTGTGTCTCAGCCCTGTCATCCATACATTTTCTACAATCCTTTTTTGAATACATGGATTTTGGTTCATCGGACTTTTGTGCGGGTCTTCAAGGCAGGGATTTAGGAAACCTCTCTTTTTTTTACCTGATTAGCCTAATTTCATGATATCTGGGATGAAACATAAGACACATCAAAGATGAATCCAGTTCGATAAAGCTTACCCGGATGTTTGTCAGTCAAGTTTACCCGCACAAAACCAGGAAGAGTGTGTTTTTTGTTTACCTCGGAGGAAAATATTGGTTTTAAGGAAAAATGAATTGTGCAATTTTGTAAGTGAAAGGAAAGATTGTCTATATGCCCTGTTGTGGCACTGGTCGATTTGTCGACACTGGAAAGTATAGTATTGCCATCAGAACTGAGGCCCCAAACATCAGGGCCATTGCACTCATAGGTAGAAGAAAAGTGAACTGACCAG
>JAJZOK010000158.1 GCA_021811525.1 Thermoplasmata archaeon
ATGAATACCAGATGCCGAATTAATGGTTAGGTACAAATGGGTAGCATTGTCGAATACTACTATTGGTATGCTTATGGCCACCATTAACGGGACCATTACCCTCATTTCATTGCCTGCAATATTCAAAGGCATACAGTTAAGCCCATTCCAGGCAGGGTCTTTCGTTTATCTTCTCTGGATCCTGATGGGATTCAATATCGTAACCGCAACATTGCTGGTTACATTCGGCAGGCTTTCCGATATATTTGGAAGAGTAAGGTTGTTCAATTTAGGATTTGCAATATTCACTGCCGGGTCCATTCTCCTATTCTTGACACCGGGTACAGGCAGCACAGCAGCACTTCTTCTGGTAATATTCAGGATTATCCAGGGAGTTGGGGCAGCCTTCCTGTTCTCCAACAGTTCCGCCATCCTAACGGACGCTTTTCCATCACAGGAAAGGGGAAAGGCACTTGGGATAAACCAGGTAGCGGCTCTTGGCGGCTCGTTCCTTGGGCTGATACTTGGGGGAGTGCTGTCGGTAATCAACTGGAGGTATGTCTTCCTGGTGAGCGTTCCGGTTGGATTGATTGGGACTTTCTGGAGTTACTGGAAACTCAAGGAAACTGCGGTCATCAAGAAAGACCAGAAGATCGACTATGTGGGAAACCTCACTTTTGGTGCAGGCCTGACCATTGCACTAATCGCAATCACTTATGGCCTCCTCCCATACGGGGGAAGCACAACAGGATGGACAAACCCATCAGTCATTGCCTCCCTTGCAGTTGGAATATTCCTTCTCATACTGTTCCCGTTTGTGGAGATGAAGGTTGCGCAGCCTATGTTCAGGATGTCCCTGTTCAAGATAAAGGCATTCGCGGCTGGAAACCTTGCATCTCTTCTGTCAGCGGTGGGCAGGGGTGGCGTTATGCTTATGTTGGTCATACTGCTTCAGGGAATCTGGCTTCCACTGCATGGATATTCGTATGCTTCGACACCCTTCTGGGCAGGCATTTACATGATCCCCATGACTGTCGGGTTCTTGGTGATGGGGCCGCTTTCTGGCTGGCTATCTGACAGGCATGGTGCACGTGTTTTATCCACTTTGGGCATGATCATAGTTGCTGTTGCATTCTATGTTCTCAGCCTCATGGGCCCGAACTTCAACTACATTGTTTTCGGCATAACACTGTTTATAATGGGCGCTGGAAATGGAATGTTTGCAGCCCCAAACACCGCAGCAATCATGAATTCAGTCCCTGCAGACTCAAGAGGCGCTGCATCTGGTATGATGACCACTCTGAGAAATGCGGGGATGACAGCAAGCTTAGGGATGTTCTTCACCATTGTTCTGCTTTCTCTTACCACAAACCTTCCAACAGCATTCAACAGTGCACTGGCAACGCTGGGGGCATCCAACTTGGACAGGGTCTTTGATGCAACCCCGCCAACTGTTGCCATGTTCTCGGCATTCCTGGGATATAATCCGGTTGGGACCATCATATCGAGTGTCCCAGGCCTGACGGTTCCACAGCACATTCTCAATACAATGGAAGGGCTGAAATGGTTCCCTGAGACTCTTGCTCCGGCATTCATGAGCTCACTGAGGGCTGCATTCTATGTGGGACTGGTACTTTCCCTTGTGGCCGCCGTGATTTCAGCTCTCAGGGGAAGGAAGTATGTAGATGCAGAGGCAGAATACGTTGCAGACATGGACACTGCTCCGATTCAGGCACCCAATGCTGCAGTTCCACTCGCCGCCTCTAAATTGAAAGAAGAGCCCAGAAATGATGTGCCCAATGACAAAGAGCGCCCTACAATTGATTATGACACTTCAGGTGGTGTAAAATGAATCCAGAAAACAACAACACTAGTTTTGAGATTTGGAGGCTTGTAACCTCCATATACAGGAAATGGTACAGAGAAGCAGAAAAGAGGCTTATAAACAACGGCCTTTCCATAATGGAATACAGGATCCTCAAGAGGTTGGTTGAAGACGGGGCACAGCCAATGGTGAAGCTTGCTGAAAGCAACATGATCACACAGGGCTGGGTCACAAGCCTGGTAGACAGGCTTGAGATGAAGGATTATGTGGAGAGGATAAGGAGCAACACAGACAGGCGCGTTGTAAACATTGCCGCGACTCCAAAGGGTACAGAGTTCTACAGGAAGATAATGGAACTCCATGAGGAATTCATATCTAAGACTTTGAATTTCATGGACTCCTCTGACATGGAGACACTCAGGGGCCTTCTGAAGAGAGTGGAGGAGCAACTCCTAAATTCCCCGCAAATCTTGGACGAAATGACTGGCCGAAATGTAAGATAATTATCATTTTCCAATTCTTTTTTTATTAAAAGCGGTTTATTTTACAGTCATTCACAAATGATTAATGCATAAGCTTTAATCAGTGGATTCAAATTACGGCTAACAGTGTTTGCCCAGCGCTCTCCCATTATCATAATCCAAAACGTAATCAGTGCTATTTTTGGTTACGTGGGCCTGTTCTTCATCGTAAGATATATTGGTCTAGCGGACTGGGGGTTCGTTGGTTTTGGTATTGGATTTGTCGGGGTCCTGTCGCTGTTCAGTGACCTTGGATACTCGACTGCCCACACTATCAAGATATCTGAAGGAGAAGATATTGGTGTGTGCAATGGCACTTATCTTACGGTGAAACTTGGCCTTGGTTTTCTCTTTGTTGCTCTGGTATTCGTTTCCCTGTTTTTCTGGACAGATATCCTTCACAAAGGGTTTGAATCTCCTATTGAGTACTGGATAGTCATAGCCCTGATACCATATTTCTTTTTCAATAATTTTCTTGGATTCACTAATACCTATTTTAGGGCCACATTAAAGTCTATGAGAGCTTCAATACCTCCATTGATTGAAGCTGTGCTCAGGAATTCAATTTTCATCTTCCTTGCCTTTATTGTTAGGTTCTCAGGACCAAACGGGGCTGGATACATGCCTGCACTGTACCTTTCAATAACATACAGTATTACTTATTCAGTTTACTTCTTCAGTTCCCTGGCCCTTGGACGCCCTTGGAAGATTTCAAGGCCAACAAGGAAGATGTTCAAAGCCTACAGCATACTCGCATTACCTCTGGTCTTGGTCACCTCTGTGGGCACCATAAATGGAAACATTGACAAGGTCATCCTTCAACTGTTCTGGCATGTAGATGCTACAAGTGCATTTTTTTCAAGCCAGCAGATATCTGCTGTTATCACAACACTAGCTGGTTCGCTTTCAATGTTCTTTTTGCCACTTCTTATAAGGCGTGGCAAACATCTTGGCAAAGACGAACACAATCGTTCCATATATGAATTTGAAAACATGATTTCACTATATGTTCTGCCGATTGTAGTGGTCCTTGTAGTTCTAGCCCCTTTTGTGCTTAATATCTTTTCACAGGGATACATAATCTACAGTGCAATGCTATCCCTTCTGGCTTTCCGGGCTTACCTTGGAGCCATAAATACCCCATACACCTCTGCAATTGCCAGCAGATTCAGGACCGGAACCCTTGCAAAGATTGATACAGCTATGGTAACCCTCAACATTGCTCTAATCCTTATACTTGTACCCTCCAACATCTTTGGTTTTTCTTCTTTATCACTGGGATGGGTTGGCGCCCCGGCTGCCATGGTTATAGCCACATTTGTGAGCGCGTTAATCTACAGAAGGGTAGTAGCTAAGCTTGAATCTGTAAAATACAACCTGTATCTGATGAGGCATGCAATTCCCGCACTTGTGCAGACAGCAGTGCTGCTTGCAATTATGCACTACATTACCCCGAAGGACATTCTCATTCTAGGGCCACTGGCATTATTTTCTTTGTTCGTTTACTTCGGCGTTGCAATATTGATGAAAGAAACTTCTGTTGGCCTGCTTCTTGAAATTGCCAGGAATTTCGATCCCAGGAAGCTAAACAAAAGATACCAGGCAGAAGCTATTGAGACTGAATCCGATCTCGTAGATGCAGATCAACCGAAAAAAGATTATTAGTTTAAATAGAATGTATGCGAAGATATGCCTATCTATGCAGTAGATGAACACGAGTTAATGCAGGAAGAGTCGACCCTTAAGGAAGGAGATGCAGAGATCCAGGATGGAACCCTATATCTAACTGACAAGAGGCTCATATACGAGAAGAAGGGAAAGAGAGGTTTGCTTAAAGCGTCACCAGCAAAGACATACATGGATGTCCCTCTCTATGATTTCAAGAACATTTCCACATCAGTTCCAATGATTAAAATTTTCACCAAGAAGTACCTCACAGTGGAATTTGATGCAGAGGGAGTTCCTAAGAAATACGAATTCCTGCTTACAGATCCAAAGAAATGGCATGACGAAATTGTCAGATGGATCAGTGATGCAAGGAAACATCATGATGACGATGCAAAGAAGCAGGATGAAGAAAGCCACCGCAGAGAGGTTGAGCTTGCAAATGCCAAATCATCCAAGACACACATCGGAATGGCGTATTTTGGGAAGGAACCAAACATTTCCAACAAACCTACAGTGATCGAACCTGATGTAGAACAGGCACCTACCCAAGGCAAGAAATCGCTCAAGGAACCCAAATATGTGCCCTTGCTTTGCGAAACCTGTGGAACTGAGTTGAAGCCGGATATGAAATTCTGCCCCAACTGTGGTGCAAAGGTTAGCCATTAGGGTT
>JAJZOK010000140.1 GCA_021811525.1 Thermoplasmata archaeon
TGTATCCTCAAGGAAATTCTCGTCAATTGGCTTCGGCTTGTAATCCAGCGTGTCTAGTTTTACCAAACAATCACCTTTTTCGACATTATCTGTTTCTTATTTAAATTATCTGTCATTTCACGCCTTCATTTCTTATTCGAAATTAAGATATTTCAGGCATTATTCGAAGGGTCATGCAGGTTGGAATTTATTCAATTAAAATAAGTGAAATCCTAAATTTTTAGCAGTTGAGTTGGATGCAGCAAGGGGCGAAAACGGGCAATGGGTCAACTTCCCCTGTTCCTTATGAGCGAAGTCGCGGTTCCCAGAATGCTAAGAACAGCAGAGATCAGCATAACAGTCCTGAATCCAAGGGTAAAGCTGCTGAAATATTCCGGCGTAATTGTAACCACATTGCCTGAGAACATTCCCACAGTAAGGGATCTGGGAATGAAGGATGAAATGATTTCAGTGGCAATGACTATGCTGAAAAGCTGTCCCAGGAAACGCATCGTTCCGAGGAAACCAGAAGCAATGCCTGAATTCTCGCGCTGAACTGAGCTCATCACGGAGTTTGTATTGGGGGCTGAAAAGAGCCCAAACCCTATTCCGATGGTTCCCAGTAGAACCAGTATTTCCATCCTGGTGAGCGGGTTAATCATATAGAGTGCCAGAAAGGAGAGCCCTATGACCAGCATTCCCATGGAAGCGATAATTCTTGATCCGAATCTATCCGAAAGTTTTCCAGCCAGTGGGGACAGGCAGACCATGAATACGGGTTCCGGAAGTATGAGCAATCCTGACATGAAGGGTCCGACATGTAAAATGACCTGCAGATAGATTGAAAAAATGAACACGATGGAAAAAGTGCTGAGATAGTTCAGGAGGGCAGTGATGGATGACGCGGAGAAAGTCCTGTTTCCCCCCAATAAGCCTACAGGTATGACCCTGTTTGTGCTGTGCGCATCCCTGTAAAGGAAAAGAATGAAGAATACAACTGGGAATGGAAGCAGATAAAGTGCTTTCATCAATCCCAACAAATCCCCCACAGCTACAGTTACTGAAAGCGAGAGTATTGCAGCGGAGATTAGCAGGGCTCCAGCAATGCTAGACCTAGTGCCCCTGGCCTGGATGTCCACTCCCCTCAGGACCACATAAGCGAATACAAGGTCAGCAAGTGCAACCGGCCCGGAGAAGAGGAAAATGGATCGCCAGCCTGCAAATTCAATGAGGAAACCTCCAAAAAAAGGGGCAAACGTCAGCCCCAGGTATACTGACATTGCATTGATGCCCAGTGCGAATCCCCTTCCTCCCCTGGAATAGGCGTAACTCACAATTGCAGTGGCATTGGTGCCAAGTATGGATGAACCCAATCCTGCAAGAAATACCATGGCAATGAGGACTGTGTATGAAGGAGACAGGTAGGCTCCAAGGTCAGCCAGCCCAAATAATGCGAGCCCAATCTTGAATATCCGTGCTCTTCCAACATCATCGGAGACTCTTCCGAAAAAGATCATGAACGAGGCAAGCGGTATGAGGAAGACCATCGGTATGAGGGCAGCCTCAATAAAGTCAAGGTGGAATGCTACGCCTATCCTGGGCACAGCGAAGGCAATTGCGCTTGACAGGAATGGTGTTGCAAATGCTGCAACTGAAGTTGTTGCCAGGATCATTCTGTTGGAACTGTGAGTCTCCACTCAGGTCGCCAGAAAGAGAATGAGTCAGGGTAAATCAAAGATTGCCCGTTTCTGGAACTGGCAGGCTTTATCTCTTAGCTGCCCTTGGGGGCACAATAAATGAAATTCCGCCTTTCAGCCTTGAAAGTGCTATGCCTGCAAACATCACTGCAACTCCAACAACAGAATAGATGGTAGGCAGGACCCCTGTCATGAAGACATCCAGCACAATGGTGAATATGGGGACACTGAATGCAAGAACTGTTATCCTGTTTACCCGGCTTATCCTTATCATGCTGTTCCAGAGGAAGAACTGCAGGGCGCCGCCCAGTGTTGCCATCCAAAGCAGGTCAATCATGAAAGCGGTTGAGAAGTGCAGCCTGAAGGCCAGCGGGCTCAATGCGAACAGCACAACTGACCCAAGTATGAACTGAGTCGCATTGACTGCAACTGGATCCTGATCCTTTATTTTACGGAAAAATACTGTGAAGGATGCCCAGAATACTGCGTTGATTAGGGTGAGAATCATTCCAACAAATGTGAAGCCGGAAAGTAGCGGTATGCCGAAAAGGACCACGCCGGCAAAGCCTACTATGATGCCTGCAATTTCCATCCTAGACGGTTTCTCCGATACCAGCAGAAATGCAATGGGAAGCGAAAACAATGGCATGGAGTAACTGAGCACTGCAGATTCGGAAGGTGAAACATAAAGCAGGCCGTACCCCCAGAAGGCAGTGCTTGTTGTAGTGAGAAGAGTAAGAACAAGAAGGCTTTTGGTGAGGATGAGCCTCCTGGAAAAGGCCAGCAAGAGAAGCCCTGCAATCAGGTACCTCATTGCCATGAAGATAAGTGGCGATGCATAAGACAGCCCATTCTTGACGAAGAAATATGAAAATGCTGTGAACACTACATAGGGTATGAGAAACTTGATTTCCTTCAACGCAGGGGGAGAACCAGGCAGGATAAGAATCTAGATGCTCACTGGCAGGTTATGGAGCAAAGCATCCAGCTTATTGTTAATCCCTGTAACTGCAAATGGGTACTTTCATTCCTCAAAACCGTTCTTCTTGATTCCGCTTACGTATGAGCTGAGGCCAAGCCTCTCGGGAAGGAAGATGGAACTGTCCATGATTTGCGGGTGGGAATTCACAACTGGCTTGAATTCCATTCTGTCCAGGATGTCCCTGTCCATGTCAACGCCTGGAGCTATTTCAGTGAGTTCAATTCCATGGCTACCAAGCTTGAAAACTGCCCTTTCTGTTACGAATGTAACTTTCTTATTCTCCTTTACTCCAACCTCTCCTCTGAAGAATATCTTGTAAACCTGGTTCACAAACTTCGTTGTGTCCCCTTCCCTGGCTATAGTAACATTCCCGTCCTGTATCCTTATGTCAGGCTTGCCTGCGCTGAACTGACCAGTGAAAACAATGGACGGCGAGCCGCAGGTGATTGCGGGGAATCCTCCTGGTCCAGGTATCCTACCCGGAAGTATGGATGGATTCACGTTTCCTTCAGCGTCGACCTGCATGAATCCAAGGATTGAGATGTCGATCATGCCACCTTCATAAAGGGTGAACTGGTCCGGAAGGGGTATAATGGCAAAGGGCCCTATGGAAACGCCAAAATCGTTGCCTGTAAGGGGGACACCTCCCCATGGCCCTGCCTCCACCGTGGAATAAACGTAATCAGAGATTCGTTCCGCATCCAGCAGGGATGGGATCTCGGAAGGTATGCCGACACCGAAGTTTGCTATTATGGCCCTTTTCTTCTCACTCACAGTCCTGGCTATCTCAATTGCAGCCCTTCTCTCTATGACGGTTCTGGCATCCAGCTCAACCTTCTCATGGTGCTTATGCACCAGTGGGGGTATGAGGCCACCGGAAATTCTTGGGTCAAATTCAATTGAACCGGTCTGCCATGCATATTCTGCCGGGGAGACTGCTACATAATCAATAAGGGGCCCCGGTATGTGGACTGCCTTGGGGTTGATTGTGCCGAGCCTTGCCACCCTTTCAACCTGGCAGAAGGTCATCCCCCTGTCCGGCCCTGCTTTTGAAGCCTGAGTGATGGTGAATACTGTGCCGTATATGCCCTCCTTCTCCATGCTGATGTTTCCCATCTCATCAGCGGTTGTTCCGCGTATCAGGGCTACATTGGGCTTTGGTGCGGATATGAGGAGGTAGTCCTTCCCATGGATGACCATGTTTTCCACGCTCACCCTGCCCACTTTTCTGGCAAGCTCGTTAAGGGTGCCGCTGTCCTGCTTGGCATCAAGGAATGTGCCCACTCCCACCTTGGTGATAAGCCCGGGCCTCCCGGCAGAAATCTCCCGCAGGAGGTGTGCCATGGTTCCGATGCTGAGCGTGTAACCCTCAATTCTCTCATCAATGACAAGCTTCTGGAGTGCAGGCGACCATCCAAGGAAAGGCATGAGTATCCCCTTGAGGAAATTGTAGTGCTTCTCCTCCTCTATCTGGCTGCATACCTTGTCAATGCCACGCCCGGGAGAACCGGGAAGGCTGTCTGACTCAATGAAAAGGTGCCTGGGATGCCCGTATTTCAGAAATGTGTCGTAAAGCCTGAGCAGCAAATACTCAGGTGCAGTGGAAATGTTGAATCCGGAAATGGCAACAACGCTTCCGTCAGGGATTTTCCTGAAGGTCTTTGTAAGATCGTTCTCATTCAGGAGGAACTTTGCCATGGGCACGTATCCGCTCAAAGCCATATAATATAATATCCTAAACTCAAAAACCAAGAGATTAAGTCCTACCTGCCATGGAGCCATTTTTCAACACTATGATTCAGGTCCATAAACCACTGGTAGATACCACACATTCTGACCAAAATGGAGGAAAAATCATAGAATTTATTTAAAATTCCTGCCAATTCTGATAAAAATTTATGGCATGATCGCATAC
Organism: Thermoplasmata archaeon; assembly: GCA_021811525.1. The sequence goes on from JAJZOK010000140.1 coordinate 4,574, forward strand.
AGTTGTTATGCAAGGAAGTGAGCCACAGATCATAGATCGTAAGATGGTTGGCGAATTCGTCAGCTCTTTTATCAGGCAGCTCAAATT
>JAJZOK010000037.1 GCA_021811525.1 Thermoplasmata archaeon
TACAGTTGTTATGCAAGGAAGTGAGCCACAGATCATAGATCGTAAGATGGTTGGCGAATTCGTCAGCTCTTTTATCAGGCAGCTCAAATTCAAGAGGGAAGATTTCAGGACAATTGGAAGCTTTGGAGGTTTCACTTCTCTAGTCGATCTCGGGAACTTTGCCGTTTCTCTGAACAATGATGGCGTGGGAACAAAATCCATGATCGCGGAGGAAGGAAACAGGTACGACACCCTTGGGATAGACTGCATTGCAATGAATGTAAACGATGCAATCACAGCAGGTGCAGAACCCATAGCAATGGTGGACTACATCGCCCTGAGGGACCCAAACCCGGAGATTGCAAGGCAGCTTGGAACAGGATTCAACGTTGGCGCGCAGATGTCCAACATCACAATCGTTGGCGGTGAGACTGCTATTGTTCCTGACCTGATCAACCACATTGATGTTTCGGGAACTTCCTTGGGCATTGTGCAGAAGACACAGATAGTCAACGGGGAGAACATCAGGGATGGGGACCTCATATTCGCACTGCAGAGCAGCGGGCTCCACTCAAACGGGTTCACCACTGTAAGGGACATAATCAAGGACAATGAAGTCGATCTCCAGGGAAAATTCCCGGGTGAGTCGAAGAAAGCTCTTGATGTGCTCCTGGAACCCACCAGGATTTACGTCAGGGAAGTCCTTGACATCATGAACATAGTGAACATAAAGGGAATGGCCAACATAACCGGTGGTGGGATCAAGAACCTCACCAGGATGAAGGACATGAAGTACGTTCTCTCGGATCCAATAGAACCCCAGAACGTCTTCAAGCAGCTCCAGAGCATGGGAGAAATGACCCCTGCACAGATGTATGAGGTCTTCAACATGGGAATGGGCTATGTCATAGTCATTGATCCGGAGAGCAGGATAGACTTCCTCAATACCCTGAGAGGAAGGCTGCAGTTCAAGGAAGTGGGGCATGTGGAGAATGGAAGCGGAATTGAAATGGCATCACTTGGAGTTTCTTATACCGGATATTACTGAAAATCTCCTGTGGCAGCACAGGAAGTACAATTATTTTTTCCACATGCATATTTATATCATTTGAACTCCTGAGACTGATGATACTTTAACATGTTTCCCTGAAACTCCCCTCTTGTCATTTACGGATACGCAGTTGCCATTTGTGTTTTCCTGGTGGTGTATCTCCTGGTGAAGCTGATGGTGGAGGATAAAAAGAACCTTCCAAGGGCAGGGAGGTACCTTCTTTGGTTCATAGTGGCCATCACATCCGGCGAAGTCATTGGTTCACTTATCATACTGAATCCACTGAATCCTGTGGAATTCAGCGCCAACCTGACCTTGGGCTTCATGTTCATGTTTATGTACATATTCTTCGCAGAGTGCTTTCTGTATCTCATCGCCATGATATACATAGGGCGCAAAACAGGCACTTTGCGTTTGAAGCGTCACAGCCGTTGAAGGTTTCAGCGCAGATCATGGCGAATTAATTTATTGTAGCTATCAAAAAACCATCAACTTAAATTACTGGAATGGAAATATGGGGGGTATGAAGATCGTAGCAGTAGTTGATGAGGAAAACTACGTCACGCCACTTGAATACGGAAATTCAATAATGGTAATTGACGACGAGACTAAGCAGATAACCGAATACGAGAACCCCGGTTTCGGTTCCCCATACGGCGGAAAGGAAAGATGCATGGCAGGCATACTGTCGCTCAAGCCGGACGCAATCGTTGTCAAGGAAGGAGTACTCTGCCCCGGATCATACCACATGTCCCTGGGAAAGATGAAGTACATCCCCGTTGAGGAAGAGAAGCTGGATGATGTTGTGAAGAACATTGAAGCCGTCAGGGAAAGAGCAGTAGACGAACTCGATTTCTTCATGTTCAAGGAGTAAATTTACTCCGTTTTTTCCAATTTATATCAGAATCAATTTTTCAGAAACAGTACAGCCTGAAAGCATATCTTATGGAAAGGGGAATATGCATAAGAAAATACTACAGAATTGCGGAATTGCTCCTGCTCTGACATCTCAAGATTACCATTACCTTAAAATGAGTAGAGATTATTTAGTATGACGAAAACAACTTATAAGAATCATATTACAAGGGCATATTCGGCAATGGCAACCGGCATCTGTATGGATGTGATTTCGCTGGGGGCCTGAATATTAAAAACAAAGACAAAACCAGCCAGGGATGGTGATTATGGAAGTACAATATGATGTTCTCTTGTTTGGAAGTTCCTGCCTGTCAACAGCTGAGGACTTTTCGAGCGCAGTCAGGATCATTTCAGAATACAGGAACCCAGTGGTCATTGTTAATGCCATCAGTGGCGTAACCCAGCAGCTCACAGAACTCTGCCTGTCACAGGACAAAGGGATCTCCATGGAGAGGATCAGCGATCTTCAGAAGCTGCACCTGGATGCCATGTCAAAGATAACAAAGAAGAGGACAAGGGACCCTTCCGTTGAAGAGGTCAGGAAACTGTTCCAGGAGCTTATAGACCTGGTCACTGGCACGAGGCGTGTGGAACCAACGGAAAGGAGGGCACTGATCCTGTCCTACGGTGAAAAACTCTCCTCAGTCATATTGAAATGGTATCTCCTGAACAATAACCTCAGTGCAGTCTCACTCCTGGCAAATGAAATAATTGTTTCAAGGGATGAAAATCCCATGGACGCATCCGTGGACGAGGAATGGTCACAGGAACTTATCAGGCCTGCCATTTCAAAGGCTTCAGGAATTGGAAATATAACAGTGCTCACGGGATTCCTGTGCAGGACACCTTCCGGGAGATTGGCCACCCTGGGAAGGAACAGTGGCGATTACACCGCAGCGCTTGTCTCCAGCTCTTTCAGTGGTTCTATCCTGACCTGCTGGCTGGATATGTCCGGATCCAAGCCTGAAGTCAAGGAAAGCAAAATGGAAGCCAGTTCAGTAGGGAAAATTGGATCCAATGAGGGTGCAGTGAACAATCAGGGCGAAACAAAAGGCATTCAGGCCACGGCCATATCGTTGGCGAAGAAACACAACATTCCAATCAGAATAAGGGATTTCAGGAATCCGGGACTGCCTGGCACTCTTATTGGTGAGAGCACAGAATTCCAGAGAGGGAATAGAGAAGTTTCCTGCTGACCCGAGAAATCAGAACTTGTTTTCAATATAGTATTTTACAATCTTCTTGGTCGCCCTTCGCAGAACATCTGAAAGAGATGGTGTTGACACCTTCATGATTTTGGCAATCTCAGTCATGGATATCCCTCTGTCAGGATCAAAATAGCCATGGCGGAATGCCATGTTCACGACTTCTTTCTCCCTTTCTGTCAGGATTTCAAGGCTCTCGAATTCTGTTTCGAGTACGTTGGGGTTCAAGCCAGCACCCTCAAGATCTTTCTCAAGAATCTTGAGTTTTGTAGGGCTCTGCACTAGAATCCTGTAAAGGATCCTCCTTCCATCAATGGCCTTGGAACTCAGCACAACCGCGTTGGATCCTGCAAAAAACCTGCAGGCTGTGCAACTGTGGGATTCAGCCCAGTATCCAGTTTTGCCCACCCGGATAACGTTGTTTGAGCATTTCTGGAGTCCAGGAAGCACCTGTTCTGGTTCTAAGCTTGACTCCAGCCGGTGAAGGGTTTTGTTTTCCCCGATTCTCAGTCTTTCAATCTTGATATCGCCGTTGATACTGCTTACAAAATTGGTTATGACGCAGTCAGACCTTGTAACCTCAATCAACGCTTCAAGTGCACCTTTATCCTTCTGGGACATTGGACAACCTCCAATCAATATAGCTTCCTTATGTAATATTTTTTCATTGGCCTAATAGCTTAGGTTGCATTTCGCCATCAATCCCCGGCTAAGGCATTTAATCACAGTAACGTGTTTTTCAGTGTATGCGCACAGTCTTTGCCCTGCTTCAGCAGTCTAAGATGTTATGGGCAGAAAATTCACTACAAAAGAATTACTGACTTTGGTATGAATGCAAACCTTCTGCAATCATGTGTGCAATCCTTACGGGCTCAGGAACGTTTCCCACATATGTGCTCTTGTCAAGTATTTTCATAGCTTCTTCCTTGGTGATACCTGCATAGTTTACGGTAAACTCCGTAGCTTTAATGGTGCACTTTACCGGATTCAGTTTTTTGAGCCTTGCGATTTTACCTTCTTCTCCGTGCTTTGATAGAGCAGCCTCCATGGAGTCTAAATCAGCAGTGGACCTGGTAATGGAAATGTAAGGTATTCCAGTTTTCACATGGATTTCCTCAGGGCTTACAATATCGAATCCTGCGAAGGTGATGCCCTCTGACATGATGAGATTGATATTATCAGTTCCAATAGAACGAACCATCTCAGCAATTGTTTCCTCAGCCTCATCACCGTCAATATGCAATTTCCTGATCCTGATTCCCTCTATTCGGCCATCTATCCTCATGAGCACCCCGACAAAGGGCGCATATTTATTGCTGGACCTAGAGAACGGCCCATCATCAAGACCAAGAATCCTTCCCTTTTCCTTCAATATCATATATTCCCCGGCAAAGTATTTAAACACATGC
>JAJZOK010000099.1 GCA_021811525.1 Thermoplasmata archaeon
CAGTGAGGGAACCCATGGGCGTGATTGCCTCCATTACTCCCTTCAATTTTCCAGCCGTAAGCTTTGCCCATAAAGTTGGCGCAGCCCTTGCCGTGGGAAACACAGTTGTGCACAAGCCTACAATATCTGCACCACTGACACAGCTTGAAATTGCAAAAATTATGCTCAGGAGCGGATTCCCAGAAGGGTCAATCAATGTTCTTACCGGCAACTCAAGCATGATCGGAAAGGAACTCACAGAGAATGGGAAAATTCGACTAATCAGCTTCACCGGTTCTTCTAATGTGGGACTGGAAATTGCATCCAAAGCAATGCTCAGGGGAATAAGGGCCATAATGGAACTTGGAGGCAGCGATGCCGAGATTATATTGGATGATGCGGATCTAGAGAAAGCCGTTGACTCAGCAGTATTCGGCAGGTATGACTATGCTGGCCAATTCTGCAATTCCACAAAGAGGCTCATTGTAAACACCAGGGTCGCAGCTAAAGTTGAATCCATGCTCATGGAAAGAATAAAAAAACTGAAAGTTGGGAATGCAAAGGAAGAAGCAACTGATGTCGGTCCCCTGATAAACAAGGATTCAGTAGCCAAAATGCATGATTTCGTGCAGGACTCCATTTCAAAGGGCGGCAGGCTACTATTCCAGGGTGAAACTCCGAAGACAGGAACTTTCTTCCCTCCCACCCTTATTCAGACAGTTAATGATAACCCGAAGATCCTTACAGACGAGGTTTTTGGCCCTGTTCTGCCGATCAGGGTTGTCAATGACGACGCGGAGGCCATGAAAATCGTGAACAGCTCGAGATACGGCCTTAATGCCTCCATTTACTCATCAGACTTTTCAAGGGCTTACAGGCTCGCAAGGTCTCTTGAAGTGGGAACAGTTGTAATAAATGATACAACCAGGCTCAGGTGGGACAATCTACCCTTTGGAGGGCCTAAATTAAGTGGAATAGGAAGAGAGTCCGTTCATGATACAATGACAGAAATGACAGAGGCGAAAGTGATAAGTTACACTCTTGGCGGGAAAAATTAGGACAAAGGTTGGAATTAATATGACACTTGAAGGAAAAACAGTAATAATAACGGGCGGAACCCATGGAATCGGGGAAGAAACAGCCATTTTATTTGCTTCCAGAGGAGCAAGGGTTGCCATAATCGGCAGAGACGAAAAGAAAGCTTCAGAGATAGTAAAGCAGTCAAAGGGAAACATAGAGTTCCTCAGATGTGATTTGAGTGACAGGAAACAGCTTCTGGGTCTTTGTAAGACCATAGAAGCCAAATACGATCGTATCGACGTACTCATTAACAATGCTTCCAGGAACTCAAGGTTCAATGTTCTGAATCTTGAGGCTGATGAGTGGGATAGAATGATCGAACTCAACATGACATCGGTATTCCTTCTCACCAAGACAGTCGCAGGTAAAATGGTTAAGAAGGGAACCAAGGGCAAAATAATCAACATAGGGGCTGTACAGTCATTCTTCCCTCTTGATTCGTCATTTCCATATTCAAGCGTAAAGGGGGCGTTGCGGTCAATGACTAAGAGCATGGCCGTAGACCTCTCCCCTCATGGGATACTTGTAACACTGGTAATGCCAGGCCCAATTTATGCCAAAGCTGACAGTGATGAACCCAGTGGGGACCTCGATTCCCGGGCAGCCACACTGGTTGGAAGGATGGGGCGCAAGTCTGAGGTCGCGGAACTGCTTGAATTCCTCTCTTCAGACAGAAACACCTTCATGACGGGCAACGAGATTGTAATCGACGGGGGGAGAACTATTTCCCGAAAGCCGGATCCTTCTGAAATCAAGGAGGATGTCATTTAATACAGCATTCTATCAGCTTTTTCCCACAAAGGGCCGGTGGAATAAATTCTATGTGTGCCTTGAAAGCTGATCGGCACTCAATAGCAAAGAGGGCATTAACTTGTGAATAGATGAGAATGCCAGTAAAGCAAATAACTATTGACTGCTATTTAGAATGGATATCGTGCGCGTGAAACTGGCAGAAGGCCGAGACGGGAACCCTGCCCTTTAAAGTGATAAAATAAGGAGTTAGAATAGAGTTGGTCAAAAAGGAAGACACAATACTGAAAATAAAGGACCTCTCCCTGGGATACAGCGGAGAAAAGGGAATGGTCATTGCAGTGGATGATGTTTCACTTGATATTCCCAAAGGGAAGATATCCGCCATTGTTGGTGAATCCGGGTCCGGGAAATCCACACTTGCCAATGCCATAATCGGATTTATCAAGTACCCGGCAGTTAAAATATCAGGTTCGATTGAGTATGGCGGCGAGAACCTGCTGGAACTTACCCGGCCTAAATTGAATAAAATCAGGATGAAGAAGATTTCATTTGTTCCGCAGGCAGCTATGAACTCCCTGAATCCGGTCATGAGAATAGGGGATGAAATGCATGACATCATAGAAGCCCATGCCAAAGTCACACCAGCAGAAGAGAAAGAGATGATTCAGGAAGCCCTCAAATTAGTTGATCTTCCCGATTACATTGTGAACTCTTACCAGAACCAGATCAGCGGAGGAATGAAGCAAAGGGTGATGATTGCCATCGCTACCCTCCTCAATCCAGATATTATAATTCTGGACGAGCCCACAACAGGCCTTGATGTCATTGTTCAGAAGAATATACTGGATTCTATCAGGAGAATCAACAGTGATAGAGGAACCACAATTATCCTGATCACCCACGATCTTCCTGTGGCTTTCTATGTGTCTGATTACTGTTCAATTCTTTATTCCGGCAAGATCGTTGAGGAAGGTTCCAAGAGTAAAGTGGTATCTAACAGGCTCCACCCTTACACTGAACTTCTCATTGGGAGCATACCTTCCGCCACAGACAGCAAGAAACGCCTTGTAACAATAAAAGGCGCGGTAACTCCAGTACTCGATAAACAGACAAAATGTACTTTTGCAAACAGGTGTCCGTATGCAATAGGTGCCTGCAGTGAAATGGAACTGGGTGATTATGAAGTTGAAGGTGAGTTGGTAAAGTGCCTGAGATATGACAGTGCATTAAAAAGCAAGTTTTCCAATACATTGCCAGAGATGCAACCGGATCCGGTGCCTTCCAGAACAGGTGTCATTGGCAAAATCTATTCCAACGAAACTCACAGGGCTGAACTTCACGATGCAGTCATGAAATTCGATATAGGCAGAGGCTCTTCAAAAAAGGAGCTTACTGCAGTAGACCATGTGAACATCAACATAGAATCTGGCAGGATTTCAGCAGTTGTGGGTGCTTCCGGAAGTGGAAAAACAACTGTGGGAAAGCTGTTTCTTTTCGATGAAATTCCAACAGAAGGAAAATATACTTTCAACGGAAAGGATCTGACAAAAGCATCAGGAAAACAGGTAAAGGAATACAGAAGGCTGGTTCAGATGATTTTTCAGGATCCATTCTCATCCCTCAGCCCTATCCACAAGATAGGATATCAGATTGAAAGACCACTTCTCATAAATAAGATCAGCACCAGAGGCAGCGTACATGAAGATGTTCTCGCCATGCTCAATCTGGTTGGGTTGCGCCCTGCCCAGAACTTTGTTGACAAGTTTCCGTTTGAGCTTTCAGGAGGGCAGAGGCAGAGAGTCTGTGTTGCCAAAGCGTTATCAGTTGGCGCTAAATTGCTTGTGGCTGACGAACCAGTTTCCATGCTGGACGCATCAGTGAGAGCAGAGATCCTCAATCTTCTCGTGGACCTTAGAAGTGAATTGAATTTAGGCATACTGTATATAACACATGATCTGTCAACAGTCCGGTATGTGGCAGATGATGTTTATGTCATGAACCAGGGAAAAATAGTGGAATATGGGGAAGGAGCCTCACTGTTCACATCTCCGAAGGATGAGTACACCAAGGCCCTTCTTGATTCCATTGTCTGATTATTTTATTTAAGAGCTTGTTGTTTTCACTTTCGCATTTTTCTTCTCTTTCTTCCTGTTCTGCTTGTACACTCTCAGGCTCGGGTTTGCAATGGTATCCAATCCAAGGCTGATAAGGCCGAAACCCACCCCTATTATAGCAATGGTCAGGCCTGGAGGAATGAACCACCACCATTCGCCAAGCAAAATGCCTGAGTAGGTGTTTGCGAAGTAAAGAATGGACCCGAGTGAAATCACGGTCTCGTTGCCAAGACCAAGGAAAAGCAGGCTCGTTTCCAGTAGAATAGCCATAATGAAGAGGTTTGTGAACACATATCCGATGTAAGAAAGCAGTGAAGGCAGAATTTCCCGGAATATGATGCTGATATCTGATTCTCCCGTGTGCTTAATGAATCTGATATAATCTCTTGATGAAATGGACAGTGCCTGCGCCCTTATGGTTCTTGCACCGTATGCCCAGCCCGTAATCACTATGACTGCAACCAGCGAAAGGATCCCAAGGTTAGCGTTAGATGCCTGAAGATCAGATGAAATAACAATAGCAAGTGGCAAACCGGGAATCAAAAGGAATACGTTAATGAAAAAGGA
>JAJZOK010000152.1 GCA_021811525.1 Thermoplasmata archaeon
TCACCATCAATTTCCCTCCAGTATTCTCCCCAGGTTGCATTGCAGAGCCCGCAACCCTCAGTGTTGTTTGTTTTCAAGAATGGCACCTCTCTCTATCCTTGCATTAAGGTAATTGTCAAATTCCTCGATTGACCTGAAGAAAACGGCCTGGACCTCCTGTTGCAGATTCAGCATTGAAGAGTATTTTGCTATGAGGGCAAGAGCAACCTCAGAGTGCGAAACATCCGCTTCATAACCTTCCCTCAGGAAATCCACGGTTTCCCTTGTAACGCTTCCGTCCCTGAGGATAACGGGATCAAAATAGCCAATGGAAGCGCCATATTCCTTCATTTTCCTGTTGGCTATGAGTTCAAGGGAATGCATTGCGGCCATCCCTTCCACGAAAGAAAAATTCCTGCATATGTGATCCCAGGTCTGTATCGCATGCAATGTTGGCTCCAATGGCTCAGTTCTATAGATATCATCCAGAGAGGCACCATAAGACTGCCCCATTTTCAAGAGAAGCTCATGGTGTGCCGGGAACCTGCCCTTTTCCCCGTGCCATTCAGAAATAATGTTGTCAATCTCGTAGTGGTGAATCTCCTCAAAATCTGTGTTTGCAATGATAAGTGAACAGGACTTCACCCATTGCTTGAGGAAATGGTGGTGTTCATATGCATATCCAAGGAGAGTCCACCGGTCTGGCTTCTGCATCTTCACCAGGAATTGGTGGGGGGATTTGGAGAAGAATTTTCCAATGAATTTCTGAATGATCCATTCCTTCAGGTCGCCCGTTTCAAAAACCTTCTTTACAAGGCCCTCCAATTCCTCCTTTGAAGTGCGGTTCCTTGAGACATACCTGTTTATCCACATAATGTGGTCGGAATCTGTCTTCCCAAGCATATTGTATATGTGGTCAGATAGTTCAGCATAACCGCCTCTTATGTAAAGAAGGCAAGTGGGGCATCTCATCTTATTGCCAATTTCTATCCATATAAAGCTTTTAATGTTCCTTCTCTGGAGAAGGTTCGAACTGTAGCGTCAGGTGATTTACACCATATTTCCTGAGATAATCATCGATCTCTTTTCTCACCGGTTCAAGCTCATGCAGGCTATTTTCCTCCGATGCATACATATGAACAGTGGCTACACGGTAATGCCTGCAAACGTCCCATATGTGCAGGTGGTGGACCATTGGAAACCTCCCCTTGAGTGCAGCTTCTATCTCCGCTGCATTGATGTCAGTGCCCTCCATGAGAAGCCTGAGGTTTCTTGCAATCAGGCCCCAGTTCATGATAATGGACATCACAATTATCACAATGGAAGACAGGAAAAGTACAAGCCCGGAAGGGTAGAATATCAGGATAAGTGAACCTCCCAGGGCCAGTGCAGTGGTGAAAATGTCCTGAAGAGTGTGGATACCCATGGTCCTGGTGGTCAGGTTTTCATCCCCATGGAGCAGCAAAACGATAAACGGCAGCAGAAGCAGAGAGAGAACTGAAGAGTATACTGTGTAAATGGGAGATTGCACTACAGGACTGTAAATATCTGGAACTGAAATAATGGCTGTATAGAGCAGCATCAGTATGAATGCAAAAATAAGGAGAACGCTTGAGAGGCTCTCAAACCTGTGGTAGCCGTAGGTGAGCTTGCCTGTGGGCGGCAGCTGGACAATGCTGTATGAGGCCAGTGCAATGGTCATCCCTGCAGCATCCACTATGCGGTCTGCGGTCAGTGCCATGGATATGGCATTTCCACTGGCAAGGTAACTGAGCAGGAATCCCAGAAAAAGAATCCAGTAAAGGGCTGTTGCCACTGCCACACGCCTTCTCCTTCCGTATGGGATTCCGTACTCCATGGCACTTCATAGCGTCTTGGATGAAATCGTTTTTTGAAAAGGAAAAATAGGAAAAATAGTTCAAATTAAAAAAGAATATTTTATCGGGTTCAGGACACATTTGCCTGGCCCGACGCCTCTTCCAGGGATTTCCCCTTGGTCTCTTTCAGTGTTATAAGTGTGAGGACAGTTCCCATGAAAGAAATCAATGCGAGCAGGCCTACCACGGATGAAGTACCCAGGGAAGCAGTCAGCACCGGTATCAGGAACGTGAATATCCCTGCCCCGAACTTAGCCGCTCCAGCCGATATTCCATGCCCGGTTGTCCTGATCTGTGTTGGATACAGCTCAGTGGGGAATATGAATGTGGTAGTGTTCGGGCCAATGTTTCCGAAGAGGAAGGACGCACCGTATACCACCAGGAACAGTGGGAGCACAGACTGCAGATACCCAAGCTTCAGGGCAATTATGAGGTATGCAAGGCCCATGACCAGGAATCCAATCCACTGGAGGGCCTTCCTGCCAACTTTGTCTATGAGCCCCACTGCAATCCAGTATCCCGGGACTTCAAATGCAAGGGCTATTACTGCATTTCCAAGTGCTATGTTTTGTATCTTTGCAGTGAGTGTTGCTCCTCCCGCCAAACCGAAAGACGTCAGGAAAAGCCCGTTGTTGATTGATGTCCCGTAGAAAGCCATATCGAATAGGAACCAAGAACCGGCTGTGCCTATGAGGAAAACCCAGTACTTTCTCAGGAGAGAGCCATGTCTGGGCCTGGTTACACTGACAGTTTCAGGAACAGCTTCTGCCTTCCCGGTGACTTCCTTTACAACCTTCGCAGTCTCTTTTACGTCACCTTTCACGTGGAGGGAATATCTTGGCGTTTCGCTGATTTTCCTTCTCAGGTATACCACACCAAGGGCCGGTACCGCTCCGAATCCAAGCATGAATCTCCATGCTATGTCGGTTGACATTACATGCACTGAAACGAGTCCCACAAGGGCGCCGAACAGAAGCCCAAAGCCCTGCATTGCGAAGACCATGGACACCATCCTGCCACGGTTCTTCACATTTGCATATTCACTCATCAATGTTGAGCTGATTGGGTAATCCCCACCGACTCCTATTCCCAGGAGAAACCTGGATGCAATGAGCATGGGAACATTCACGGAGAATGCGCTGACCACTGCAAAGACAATCATTATCATCAGTTCTATTCCATAAACGGCCTTTCTTCCGATCCTGTCGGCAATCTGCCCGAACAGTATTGCACCAATAAATGCGCCGAACAGGGCTGATGCTCCAATGAGACCCACAGTAGTGGAATCTGTCACGTGGAAGACAGACTCAATTATGGGCAGTGCTGTGCCCAGGATAAAGAGGTCATAGGCATCTGTGAAAAAGCCCATTCCGGCAACGAATATGGTTTTCAGGTGGAATCTGCCGCTGGGGGCCTGATCCATCATTCCTAGCAATTCACTTGCGTTGGATTTATCCATGTGATCAGCCAATACTTTATAGTGGTATGAAAAAAATCAATATAAGGAAAATAGAACTATTTATACTCTATATTCAGGTTTATAAAGGAAGGAAAAGCGTCAGAATGTAAGTACCTGGTAACCTTTCTTGATGTATGAACTCAGGATGGTCCCCACATATTCTGTTTCTATTCCAAGCCCCTTTAGCTCAGTGGTAATCTTGTTCCCGTCAGAGATTGCCTTGCATGCAACAGGTGTAATTCCCAGTTCCACGGCCTGCCTTAGCATCTTGCCCAGCTGGCTGTCTGAAACTGATTTTGCAACCATTTCTTCACTTGGGCCAAAGAACATCAGTTGAACGTCATCGAGCCAGTGGTTCTTCCTGGCATTTATGGCATACATTAAGCCCGTCATGGCTTTGTCAGGTGCTTCATTCCCGGAAGATATTATCACCAGAAGGTTGTTTGTCATCCTATTGCGATCTTTAAGGCAGAATATACACTTTTCGCGATTTCAGGGCAACTTGAAAGGCGATCCGGCTAAGGGGATTTGCGGGCGATCAGAAACTGTCCGCCTTCCCCGGATCCCTTGAAGAACTCAAGCGCCTCATCAGGCACCCCCGCCTCCCTTGCAAATGGCTCAAGGCTGGGTGACTCCACCCTCACGTCTGAAAAGCCAGCTTCTCCAGCCATTTCAGCGAGTTTTCTGCTGGAATGGTAATGCCCAAGGGAAGCATACGGTTCAGGGGCTGCGATTGTCCCTTTTGACTTTTCAGAAACTGTGAAAAGCACAAGCGTCCCGCCAGGCTTGAGGACTCTGTAAACTTCTTTGAGGAATTTAACCGGCTGGTCAATGAAAATGAATACTATGTTTGAAGCTGCACAGGTGAAGCTTGAATCACCAAAGGGCAGGTTAAGCGCATCCGACCTGGCTATCTCTACCCTACCGGATTTGATGGCATCCTCATTGAGTTTCCTGGCCAAATTCACCATATCAGGGCTGTGGTCTATTGCTTTGATGGTGCAACCTGAACCAAGCGCCTCCTGTATGAACACACCTCCGCCGCACCCTATCTCTAGGAGGGCGTCATTTTCGCTCAAGTTGAGATAATGAAGCAGCCCTTTGAACATAGGCTTGTGAAACACAGGATTTCCAT
>JAJZOK010000126.1 GCA_021811525.1 Thermoplasmata archaeon
CCCTACATACGTATTATAAAAATTATGAATTGCAGCGGGAAAAGCTACTGTATCCCTGCACTTTCCCTATTTAATTCCCCTTTTTTCACTGCTCTCTCAAACACGAATGAGAAGGCGATTGCCATAATTATGGTTGCAAAAACCGCGCTCGCATAATTGGAGTTGGACATAAAACCATCTGTGAGTGCTATAGACGCGATAATTATCCCTACTGCCCCTCTGCCTCCAAAAATGCCCAGAGAGACTGATGGTGAGGTCGTCTTCATGTACTTCTTTGAGAACTGGAAAGCAGCAAATCCACCAATGGCTGCAGTGATGACAATCAGAAACAGCATGTACGGAAAAATGGAAAGCGTTATGGTTGAGAGGTCTACACCAGATATGCTGAAGAAAAGGGGGATGAAGAAACTGGAGTTAATCCGCTGGAATGTTCTTTTCAATACCCCGTAGGTCAGTTCGCCCACCGAGCTCTTGTGGATTATTAGCCCTGAGAAAAATGCCCCCATAACAAACGTAATGCCAATGTACTCGAAAAAGTACGAAACTGCGAGGCCCATGAGGATCACGACTGCAAAAATAACGGCATCTCCTTCAGAGTCCATCAACCCTTCCAGCCGGTTGATTAAATGTTCTGACCTTGACCTGAGGATATTGTCAACAAAGTAAAGAGCAACTACAAATGCAGCCAGCGATGTTGACACAATAAGTATGGTGATCAGGGATCTGTGAAAAGATACGAGAATGATGAATGCCAGCACATCGCTCATGGCGACGCCCCCAAGGAGCCTCATCCCGTCTTCCGACTTGATCAGGCCAGACTTTACCAGGAGGACAGAAGTTATGGATATGGATGGGATACTCACCGCCAGTGAAGTGCTGACTGCTTCCAGGTACGGAAGCTTGAATATGAAATATGAACCAGCTGCCATTATAACAAACGGAACTACAAAGGAAGTAACTGCAAAAACAAGGATGTACGAGACATTCTTTGTGAAAATATCCGAAGAGGATTCGACTCCAATCTGAAGTATGATGAAAAATAGTGCAAGGGAACTTATTGACGTGAGTTCTGGCGAAGGGGCAACTATGCCGAGAAGTGCCGGGCCAACAATAATGCCAGCAGCAATTGCCCCAACCACGTCAGGTAGGCCGATGATCCTGAAAATTGATCCTAGCCCTATGGCTACAACCAGTAATAGAAGGACGACAGCAATGATCGACACACTTATAGTACAAGGCAATACATATAAACCCATCTCATTGGATTACGTTGAAAATAGCCTTCAGGATAAAACATTATCAAGTCATTCACTTGAGACAAAAGTTAAGCCTTTGTGTTGGAAGGCATTTTCTGGCCCTCAATCCTTTTGTGCACGGATATTGCCAGGTATATCAGGATGGATATTAACAGCAAGGCTGCAGATATGTAGAAGACAAGGTGCACTGAATCCACAAAGTTGTTTGCTGAGAAGGTTTTCAGTGTTGACCCTGTCCCGGCAAAAATTCCATCAAGCACGGACTTCGGCGTTGCGAATTCCATGAATAGAAAAGCAAGCCCAATGCTCATGGTGTTTCCCACATTGACAAGTGTTGAACTGATGCCTGATGCAACCCCTCTCCTTGGCCCGGGAACAGCATTCATGATGGAAGACCTGTTTGGAGACGCAAAAATACCCATTCCTCCGCCTATGAGAACCAGGGGTAGTATCATCTGGATTTCGGTAATGTGAGTCCCAATGTTAGCCATAATCAGGAACCCGGCCGCGGATACAAGGAGACCCATGATAACCGGCTTCTTGAATCCTATCCTGTCAGAGATGGAACCGCTGATTGGACCCATTATTGACAAGGAGATGGACATAGGGATGAGGAAGAGCCCTGCTTCAAGCGGGGTAAGATTCATAAGTGGGCCCTGCAGGTAGAAAACCATGACCAGGCTGAAAGATCCCCTGGACAGAGAATTTAGGAAAATTGTCATGTTCCCGGCGTTGAAAATCCTGTTCCTGAAGAGCGAAAGATCGAACATTGGGTTGGGGCTTTTTCTTTCTATTAGCACAAATATTCCTAGAAGTGCGAGTGCCCCAAGAACCATGGAGGCCGTTGCATAAACGGGCAAACCGATGATTGCATTGATGGTAATGGCGAGCAGCAGAAGCAGGAGCGCGGACGCAAAAGAGAGATTCCCTCCTATGTCAAGCCTGTGGTCTGTGGAAAGTGCAGAGAGCTCCCTGAGCTTGAAGAATGACCAAGTGGATGCGAATATGCCAATCGGAACGTTGACCCAGAAAATCCACCTCCAGCCTACTATGGTTGTCAGGGCACCTCCCAGGATCAGTCCTGTCACGGAACCTGCCACTATGGAAATTTGATTGATACCCAGTGCTTTTCCCCTTTCATTTATTGGGAAAGCATCAGTAATGATTGCAGCACTATTTGAGAATAAGAATGCAGCACCTGTCGCCTGAATTATTCTGAAAGATATCAACTGGTCTGCATTCAGGGAAAACCCGCAAAGGGCGGACCCTATTGTAAAAAGGGCAAAACCAATTGTGTAAAGCCTGACTCTGCCAAAGATATCGGATAGCCTTCCAAAATTTACAAGAACGCTTGCGATGACAAGCTGGTAACCTAGAATCACCCAGAGAACGTTGAAAGCGTTCATCCCGCTCAAGTCCTTGCCTATTGTCGGCAGTGCAATGAGTACTATATTGATGTCTAATGATGCCATTAGAACGCCGATTGTGGTATTGCTCAATGCAACCCATTTGTACTCCATTTATTTCCACTCGAACTCGATGATTTTCACAGCTGCAGGTTCTGGTAATATAGGACCTAAGCAAATCTGGGATTCGATGGATATGCCAAAATCAATAAAAAACGTTTGTAAATTATACTGACGTAAATAATTCATTCACTAAATGACCAGTGAAAGTGGCCAAACAGCTCAGAACCAGCTCTTTTTGTCCATTTTTTTAATCTGGTCCCTGAGACGGAGCTTAAAATCCTCGAAGTTACTTGCCTCAAATGCAAGTTCCTGTATGAGTGAAATATCTGTCCTAAGCTGCTCCACTTTACCATCTCTGAAACCTGAAACGTAACCTCTTTCCTTCTGGATGAATTCTACCATGTTCTATCATAAGGGGACCCGTACCTAAGAGTTTTGGTAAAGAACAAAAATGAGAAAATGAGCTCAAATCGAGTCGTAGGGCTCCGTAATTTCATTGGGTATCCATCCTTCTTCCCCTGAAGACTTTCTGGCCCATGTCCATCCACCCATATCGAAAATCGAAATGAGAACATCTCCTTCAAAGACTGTTAGTTCCTTTGAATCATAATCTTTCAGGAATGTGGCAGTAGGACCTCCTACTTCAAGAATTTCTTCGGGGACAAATGCTTCCGTTCCATCATCAGTTCTGCACCAGAACCATTCTTTGTAAATTCCTTCGTTTCTTCTTATGATGAGGATAGTTGATCCCTTCTTCATGACTATTGCATTCTGGAACTCCCTGTCATAGTGCTTGATGACCCTGATTCGCCTATCCACGGAAATGCCATGCCGGGAAGCAAATAAATAGTTGCCAGCTTACCATTTTATATGTCAATTGTAGAGGACTTTCCCCCTGGAAATCTGTGCGGCGACATAAATGAGCAGCAGTCCCAGGATCAGGCTTGCGGAAATAGACAGTACAGCCTGGTACGGGTCATAGAAATCCGTCCTTATTAGGGAAAGATAACCGTTCACCTGCTGCGGTATGGGCAGGGAACCCTGGTGGGTAAGCACTAGCACGAGAATCCTGAGGCCCACGGAAACAGTTAGGGCACCAATATAGATTGCATGGTCTACCCGGTGTAGAAGCCTCATTACAAGAAGGTAGTAACATAATCCGTCTGAGGCCGCAGCGTTCAGGATGAGAAGCGGGAAAATCTGGTTGAATACGCTGTTTATGTACTGAGGAGGTATAATTACAGAGAAGCCTTCTGTCAACAGGCCCTGGATGAATGTGAAAGTAACGGCCACAAGTCCGCCAATGACTATGAAAGAAATAATCACATATAGCGTGATGCTTCCATAGACCGCCCTCTTCTGCCTTCGTGAAAAATAATTCCTGAACACTATAAGCAGAATTATGGCAATTATGGAAAGGAAAACGCTTACCACAGAGAGGTATGTGTTAAGGTCTAGAAATGCCCCTATAGCCAGGATCAGGAATGCGACTGATACTCCTCTTCTTGCCCTGATTACTTTTGGATCAACCAACTCCGGATAGCGCATTGCACTTTGATAATGTGGGTGTATTTTATTATTGACTAGATCATTAAATCGGCATTTCACGACAGATAGTCTCGACATATTTTTAAACAAGGAAAAATTCCTGCATTGTGGATATACAGGAAAAGATTGCGGGAGAAATCACCATTGCAGAGAACCC
>JAJZOK010000122.1 GCA_021811525.1 Thermoplasmata archaeon
GGTGAGAGACATGAATGAGGAGGCCATTAACTTCTACAAGAAGCATGGATATGTTGCGGTCACACACCTGCCAATGTATTATACGCAGGTATTCAGGGGTTCTAGAGGCGCTTACAGAATGGTGAAGCAACTCTACGATTAGGAGATAGCCTTTTCTATGGTTTTCTTTACATCCGCAATGGACCAGGACGGCGCTGAAACAACAATAGTCCTGTTTTCAAGAGTTTCCCGGAGCGCACGGACCAGAGGCGAAACATCCGTTATGTTCATGATGCCACTTGGGGTAAGCACGCTGAGGTCAGATTTAATTCTACCCGGGCCTGAGAATTCCAGAGGCGGTATAACATCAACAATGTAGTCAAATTCCCCAAGGCTGCTTTCCTGTTCTAGGACTTCCTTAATGCGAAGGGCAGTCTCCGCTTTGTAAGGCAGTTTGAAGACGGGCTTGAAAAGCTCTCGCCTCAAGAGCGATTGCGCAATCCTGTTGCTCTTCAGCCCCTTCAGTATCTGGAACAGGTCACTGTCGTCCATCTGGAATGGATGCTGGAACAGTTCCATATTCTGCCTGATCACATATCCTGTCATTATCTGGGCAATTCTGGAAGTCTTGTGGAAATAAACTGTCCCATACATTAGAATCCTTGCAATTAACACAGATTCCATTGTTGCAAGCCCCTTCTCCTCCACCATGATGTCATTCTCGTGTACTAGGGCAACGTTGAGGATGCGCCTGTGGTCCACATTGCCAATCTGTACCCCGCAATACAGGGAATCACGCCTCATGTAGTCAAGTTCGTCAACATCCATTGGTCCGCTTATGAGCCTGGATAGCACCCGGAAATCTTTACTGTTGCCAAGAAGGACAGAAGACACGTCCTTTGGATTGATTCCAATGGACTCCAGAACCCCGGGCAGGGTACTCCCGGAAAATTCTCTCTTTCCCTCAATGATGGAAAGCCCAGCCTGAAGATGGTCAAGGCCAGTGATTTCCTGGAAGATGTCCTCATTGCTGTGGCTCAATGGAGGGTGCCCAACATCATGAAGAAGAGCAGAAACCGTTGCCAGTTGCTTTTCTTCAAGGCCCAAAGCTTCTGAAAAAAGTGCAGCAAGATGCATTGTGCCCAGAGAGTGCTCAAACCTGCTGTGGTTTGCACCTGGAAAAACAAGATTACACAATCCAAGTGCGCGTATGTACCTTAGCCGTTGGAATTCAGGCGAGTCGATCACTCTCTGCATTTCCGCGGACAGTTTTACAGGGCCGTTAACAGGGTCCTGAATAATTTTGTATTCCCTGGTTTTCATAGCTCGGCCACCAAAGTTGAATTGGGACGCCGGACATGCCTGAATCGGGCCAGATGTCCTGCCAGGGTCCCCCTGTTTCCTCTCTATCCCGCACCCCTTCGGCATCAAGAGTCCAGGATACCGATGCTCCCTTCCGGTCCTGACGGATTCTCCTGGTAGATTATGAGAACAGGTTCCTTCGATCCTGACCTCGTAAACCTTCGATCTGAAGGGACAGAACGTCACTGATTCCACAGGGCCTGACAGAAGTCTGGTTGACCTCAACAGGCCGTCACCCCCGCATATAGACTTCGGGTAACAGGGAGCGCCTAACTCCCCGGCCAAGTCCGGCTTCTTGAAATAGGTATCTTGCTATAAAACATTTTCAAAGATATATTGTTGGATTTTATCTCTGTGAGTTGAGAGCTAATTCATTTAAATGGCTGTTTGCATACCATAAGAATAGTGTTGCCGGACTCGAAAACCGCGGAAATTATCCATTCCCTTTTCCCTGGAGTTGGAATCGAATCCCTTCAGGAGATCAATATAGGCTGGAACAGCCGAATTTTCATCCTGAACGGCGAGTATACTATTAAATTGCCAAAGACAAGAAGCGGCCTGAGGGGCATCCGTAAAGAGATTCGGATCACAGATTCAATAAGATGCCACCTCCCAGTTGCAATACCAGAATATGTATCAACTTCTGATGGAATTGCAAGAGAGGCTTTTGCTTACAGGTTCATTCCCGGAACCATGATGACCAGAAAGCCACTGGGAAACAATTCTAACAACTTTGACCCTACTTCAGTTTCCGAACATGAACTGTACATTTCCATCCAGAGGCAACTGGCGGATATTCTTACATCGATACATGGAATCCAGACAGATCTTGTCCGGGACATTTTCAAAGAATATGTTGATGAAACTTGGGCTGAATCCTATGAAAAGATAGGGAAGAAATTCGGGAAAGCCCTTGAAAAGTCTTTCCATGGACAGGAACTGGACGATGCGAGAGTTTTGCTGGAAAAGACGGTACTATCCATCACTGAAAGCCGATTTCCTGAAAGGTTTATACATGGAGACTTTGGCGGTTGGAATATAATTTACCGAACTGACCTTAGGAAAATCTCAGGGGTGGTTGACTGGGCGGACTGCAGAATGGGGGATCCGGCTTTGGACTTCACTGAATTGATCTATGATTATGGAGAACCTTATGCAGAGGAGGTGCTGGGGTTCTATGGCCATGATACTGGAAATGGATTCATGGATAGGGCAAGACTGTACCTGAAACTTGAAGGTTTCAGAGATCTCCATTACGGTATAGCCACCGATTCGGCTGAATTCATTGAAAAAGGCAGAAAAAGGATAATGAGCCTCAAGAATGAGCTTGGTTCTTGAGGAATTCCTTCAGGCATTCTTGAGCTGAAAGTCAAGATCCAGGTTCTTTGTTTCCACTCCTGCCAGGAACCATACCGCTGCACCCAGTAGTCCAATTCCCCATAATGCTACATTCGTCATTATCTGTTGGTACAGAGTAAAGTTGGCGAAGAGATATATGGTTACTGGGTAGGCAATCATAGGTACTAGCCTCACAAGGCCTATGGCCTTTCCCCTGTTCTTTGTGGGAAACAGCTCAGGCTCAAGGGTAGTTCTTGAGGCCCACGCAAATTCGCTAAACGCCATGTTCAGGAATAGTAGTGGAACAAAAACATAGAGATTCTGAAGTTCATTGACAACAGCAAGTATAATCAAAACTGTAAGAAAACCTCCTGTGTAGGCAAACATGGAATAATTTTTCCTTCCACGGGAAATGAGCCTTGCGGCAATTGGTCCGGCTATTGAAGACCCCAGCAGCCCAAAGAAAACGAGATAGCTTACCATGACCCCAGTGAACTCATAATATGGTACGATGTAGACCATTAGCCCGAAGGTCAGGTACTGTGAAAGGGCAAGGAACCCAAGCACCATATAACTGATAGCAGGATTTACGCGGCGGCCTGGCTTTTCTCCCTGGAGGCTGGTATCGATGCCCAGGTCATCTGCCTGCTTTTCCGCTTCTTCTTCCCTTCCCCTTGAATTGAGCCACCTGTATGATTCCGGCAGGCTCATCCTGGCATACACGATGATGCCCACAAGAATCAGGGATGGGATGAAAATGGCAAGCCTCTGTACAAGTACGCTTGAATTGCTGACAGATATTATGATCAGCATCCCTGCAATAAAAGCACCCCCAATGTTGCTGAAGTTCATTCCATTTGTGATGAGGGAACTCATCTTTTTCCTTGGAGTGTCTTCTGCAAGCAATGCTATAGTCGGTATCTCCTCTCCGGCAATTCCAAATTCCGAGAGGGCGATGCCTGCAAGCAGTGAAATAATGCTGTGAGAAAACGATATTATGATTATTCCAACAATGTAAATGGCCATGGTCAGGATAAAGACCTTCTTCCTCCCTATCCAGTCAGAGACAAATCCCATCGACACATTCCCTAATAGTGCCAGAATGGGTCCAGTCAGGACCAGCAATACAGTATAGATCCCAGTTGCATTTGCAGCAAAGGGCCATGACTGAGAAAGGGGGGCAATGGATGCTAGAATTCCCCAAAGAAACATTCCGCTGAATGTAGATGAAATAAGGGCTGTCCTTGAGTTTCTCACTTAAGCAGCCTCCCTTCTAAAACCATCTTGAAAGACAATGGCAAGGCAATTCCGTTTATATCACATGAAGAACAGTTTTTCATTTCTTCCCTCCGCCAGCATTACCTGGATCAGGTTCCAAGGGTCGACCCATACGGGTCCTCTCAGCCTTTTCGGCTCCCCGAACTTGTAGTTGCAGATTCTGAATAATTAATTAAATTTTTTGAAGTGGCAAACAAAATTAGCATTGGATGAAGGTAAGCAAGCTTAATATAGTGAAGTAAACTTCACTTTATTGAAATAGACTTCACTAAAGAGCATAACCCGACGTTCCGGAAAACCAAACAATAGGTGTAAATCAATGAATAAGAACCTGAAAATAATCTCAGTAATGGCAGTTGTGGCCATAATTGCAGCTTCTGCTGCAGGTTACAGCTATTATATACATAATGGCGGAAACAGCAAGA
>JAJZOK010000017.1 GCA_021811525.1 Thermoplasmata archaeon
AGGCAATCCTTGAGGTAAGCATACCTGTAAGGATGGATAATGGGGAAACAAAGGTATTCAAAGGATTCAGAGTAAGGTATAACAATGCCCGTGGACCAGCGAAGGGAGGAATAAGATTCCACCCTGAAGAGACACTTTCAACCGTGAAAGCTCTTTCTGCCTGGATGACCTGGAAGACCGCAATAACAAACCTTCCACTCGGTGGAGGAAAAGGCGGTATTATTTGCGATCCAAAATCAATGAGTGTAGGCGAACTGGAAAGACTCAGCAGAGGATACATCAGGGCAGTTGCAGATTTTGTTGGCCCGGAGATAGATGTCCCGGCGCCAGATGTTTACACAACACCGCAGATCATGGCCTGGATGATGGATGAGTACGAAACCATCGTTAGGAGATCAGCACCAGGTGTCATAACTGGAAAGCCACTTGAAAACTGGGGATCACTTGGAAGAGGGGATGCCACAGCAAGGGGCGGGATGTATGTGCTCAGGGAAGCTGCAAAGACTGTGAATCTGGACCTTGGAAAGGCAAAAGTTGCAATACAGGGTTTTGGAAATGCAGGCCAGTTTGCGCTGAAGCTCATAACTGAAATGTACAAGACAAAGGTCGTAGCAGTATCAGACACAAAAGGCGGAATCTACCTTGAGTCCGGAATTGACTACAACAAGCTTCTCGAACACAAGAAGAAGACTGGAACAGTTCAGAACTTCCCTGGAGCAAAGAACATTTCCAACGAGGATCTTCTGGAACTTGGAGTCGACATTCTCATTCCTGCTGCTATCGAAAACCAGCTCAGGGGAGACAATGCGGGCAAGGTCAAGGCAAAGGTCGTACTGGAACTGGCAAATGGCCCGACCACTCCAGATGCTGATGAAATCTTCCACAAGAACAAAGTCCTAGTGCTTCCAGACTTCCTCTCCAATGCGGGTGGAGTTACTGTATCGTACTTCGAGTGGGTGCAGAACCAGGAAGGCTATTACTGGACAGAGGAAGAGGTTCACCAGAAGCTTGACCAAAAAATGACAGAGGCAACACACGCAGTACTTGAAGCAGCAAAGACGTATAATGTAGACCCGAGGACTGCAGCTTACACAGTTTCTGTAAAGAGAGTCGCCGATGCAATGAAGTACAGAGGATGGTATTAACCACCTCCAAATTTTTTTATTAACATAACTGCTACAGGTTGGCAGGCAGACTATAATGCGGGCGTAGTGTAGAGGTTATCACAGGAGCTTCCCAAGCTCTTGACCCGGGTTCAAATCCCGGCGCCCGCATCCTCTAAAAGATTGAAGGCCGCACTTCCATCGACTATGCACATTCGGCTCAATGGTACTGGTCCGTAAATTATCATATTTCCAGTCTTTAACAAATAGGCAAGAGTAGTTTATTCTTCCGATTGAGAATACAAGCGGCGTCAAGCAAATTCTTAATCTGCATTCATCTTCACTGGGATTTCTTACAGTGGCAGAACATAGGAAATACTTATTGCCAGAAGTCAAGCATTTTATTGTAAATGTCCATAAGAATAGTGAACCGGAGCCAATGCGGAAAAAATGAAATATTGCACTCACATATTTACATGTGGGAATATGAAGAACGTAACCATATCTGATGAGCTTTATGAGAATCTGGCCTTAATGAAACAACCCGGGGAGAGCTTTTCAGATGTGATTACCAGATTAGTACACCGAAGGAAGGTTAAAGTAAAATCATTCTACGGTGTCCTGAAAGGCAGCAAATTTCTCGATGAACTGGAACGTGAAGTGAAAGAAAACAGGAAAGAGTTACAGCCAAGAGAGTTCCAATGATTGTCCTGGACACTTCGTATCTGATATCAATTGCCAGGGGGGATCCAGAATTACTGGAAAAAATAGAGCTTCTGAACGAAGAGGATGTATTTCTTACGGCTATGGCTCATTTTGAAATTTTTCGATCCGGATTAAAGATGGGGCAGAAGGAAAAAACGTTTTTTTCAAACCTGTTCAGCACTTACGAAATATTACCGTTTGACATAGAATCATCAAGAGGAGCTTCAGCGATTCAGGAGAAATTGGATAAACTGGGTCTGAAAGTAAACATCATGGACGTATTGATTGCAGGGACAACACTTGGCCATGGAATATCAAAGATAGCCACAAAGAACGCCGATTTCAAAGTAATCGCAAAGGTGGAAAATCTGGCAATAGTGGATGATATTTGATCTAATACTCTGTTATAAATGAGAGATTCTCAGGATTCTTATGTTTTACACTTCTATTCTACTAGAGCAAATCTCATCACGTTTAATTTGCATCAATACACATCCTAAAAAACTTTACATATATTGGTAATATAATATATTTTTTTTAGCTATACTATAATGGAGGAAGTGCCATCTCCATTGAAGATTAGGGAAAATGGAAAACGTAGATATTGGGAATATTTTGCTTGAATTTTTCTAAAATACCAAACGGTAGCATTGGCACTCAATACATCTTTTGATACAATAAAAAACTGCGATAAAGTAATACAGTATCTCAGGCGAATTCTGTTGAGTGCTGTTTGCTGGTTTTGGCCCAGGCATGCTTCTCTATGCATCCAATTTTTCTTAAAAGTCTCTCCACAACCTAGTCGTTTTACATTGAATGGTATAGTTACCTTCTATGGTTCTCATCTGGCCCATTTATATATTCGTCATAACCTTTGATGATGCCTGTCAGGTATGGGCCAAGCTTTTCTGTCTGAATCCTTTCGTCCTTTTCTATAAAATCTCTCCAGGTGTTTCCAACCGCAATGGCGTGGGCCCTCTTCACTTCCTTGATCTTCTTCCTCGTAGCCTTCAACAACCTCAACGCATCTTCTTTTGAGATGCTTCCGTACTTTTCTTTTTGGTCAATGGAAAGCCTGTCACTCCGGTTCCTGCATACCAACTTGTAAATTCTTGCCTCTGCCTTAAGGGACTTCACCTGCTCTGAAAGGTTCCTCCGGGGTGTTTCGAGAACTACCTTAATTGGCATTAAAATCATACCTAAATAATACATATAAATTTAACGTAAACCTCAATTGACACTGTATTCAAATACCCAGGATTCTAATTTAAGCAGTGAGGGTAAGATTGGTCATGAAGGTCACTGTGGTAACCTCGCCCAGGTTATTGTCATTGAACAGCACAAGATCATATGTTCCGGGACTCAGATTTGCACTGACTGTTCCGCTTTTGACCCTGCCGGTTGTGAAAACATAATGATTTGGAATTCCTTTGGAACTAAGTGATGTGCTGTACTGGGAATAAAGAATGAAGATATTCACTCCTATAGTTGACGTGAAACTCCCATAAATAGAAGAATGAGAATTCACCTTGAACGGTATATAGTGGTAGGATCCAACGCGGACAGTATAATTTGAGGAAGCATTAATGATGGTAGTCGAGGAACTTCCAGTTGTAAGAGATGGCGTGGATGAATTATGCTGAAAGGCTCCACTTAGATATAAGGTTCCAACAAGGGATGAAACTCCAACAATCAATACCACAGCAATTACTTTCCAGGTTCTTGAATTGATCTTCATATGCAGCCGACCGTTGTCAGTAATTGTCACACAATGGGCATATTTCAGTTTATTTATTTTGTGAATGAATCTTATGTAATACTCAGAATTCTTTAAGTTCGGTAATACTCACCTGCCGAAACCTATTCATTTTATGTCGGATATTGAACCATATGGACAGAATAAAGGTCTGCATGTCTGGCGTATCAGGCTGGGTAGGAAGGGCGATGGTTCCAGCCATTATGGAATCTGATGACATGGAACTGGTAGGGGCTGTATCAAGAAAATACGCAGGAAAACCTCTATCTGATATAACAGGGGACTCAAGCCACAAGCTTGGGATTTCTGGTTCTGTAGGGGAAGCCCTTAAAGCAAGAACAGATGTTTTGATCGATTATACTTCTGCCGAAGCAGTCAAAGGCAACATTCTGTCTGCAGTAGAGAAAGGCGTACATTGCGTGGTAGGCAGTTCCGGCCTTACAGATGACGATTACAGGGAAATCGAGGAAGCCGGTAAGAGAAGAAAAGTCGGAGTTGTTGCTGCCGGGAATTTTGCCCTTTCGGCAGCACTTCTCCTTCGCTTTGCCACAATGGCTGCCAGGTACATGCCAAGCTGGGAGATTTTGGATTATGCATCGGACGGGAAACCCGACGCACCCAGTGGCACTGCCAGAGAACTTGCTTACAGGCTTTCCTTAATCGGAAAACCTTCCTTTGAAATCTCTCCGGACAAAATTATCGGGCCAAAAGAGAGCAGGGGATTAACTCTTAATGGGAACCAGGTCCACTCTATCAGGCTCCCAGGCCACGTGATTGGCACAGAAGTCGTTTATGGGAAGCCCGATGAAAGGCTGATATTGAGATATGACGGTGGAAGCGGAGCCGGCCCTTACATAGAGGGAACATTTCTTGCAGTTAGGAAGGTCATGGGATTGGTTGGTTTAACAAGGGGCCTGGACAACCTGCTAGATCTGTAAAAAACTTGTTCCAAAAGAAAAAAAATAGGGGAAATAAATTTTAAAAGTTGAGGTCCTTCCCTTTAGTCTCAGGCGAAAGCAGAGCTGAAACCAGAATGAAGACCTCACCTATTATTATGAATACTCCAAGATAGGCGTAGAAATTGGCAGCACTTATTGCTACTATGAGAAGAAGGAATACTGTACTCCAGTTCCCAAGTATAAAACCGCCGTTAAAGCCTAGTCCCACTCCAGTACTTCTTATTCGTGTTGGGAACTTCTCGCTCAGATATGCCGGTATTACCCCATAAATACCGGTGGTAAGAAAGGCAAGGATGCTAGCAAATATTCCTACGCCAATTGGCCCCAGTGCCCTCGTGAAAATGGCATAGGTCAGGGGTATGGAGAATAATATGGCAGTAATGGAGTAAATGTAAATCATCTTCTTCCTTCCTATCCTGTCACTTACCATTCCTGAAGTCATGTACCCAACGAGCGAGAAAAGTATTGACCCAATGACAACATACAGGAAATCAGGGAATGCCATGAAACCGTGGAACTGAAGGGCGGTCGGATAAAATCCAAGAGTAAGCCCGTAGACCCAGGCAATTCCAGTCATGGCAAGCATTCCTGTCAAAGCTCCCACAAGATTCTTCCTATCCCCAAAAAGTTCTCTGACGGGGCTCTTGCTGATTTCTGAACTTTTGTTAAGTGATGACCAGAGGGCAGACTCCGGCATCCTGTACCTGACAATGAGGCCTATGATAACCGGAATAATCCCGATCCAGAACATCCATCTCCAGCCTGTGGAGTTAAACTGGGAACCTGGGAATATATAATGCAGCGAGAGGAAGAAGACTGCAGCCAGCGTATATCCAATGGGATAACCGCTCTGGATTGCTGCGCCCCAAACACCCCTGCGTTTGCTTGAAACTGATTCGGTAAGGATGGATGCGCTGTTGCCGTATTCACCACCGCCAAAAATGCCGGTTATTATCCTGAAAAGGAACAGAGTAACAGGTGCCGCTATTCCTATGGATGCGTAAGTGGGAAGGAAACCGGTTGCAAATATTATTGCTCCAAGGCCAAAAAGTGTGATTACCATGGAATTCTTCCTTCCTATCCTGTCACCCAGCCTTCCAAAGATAATCCCCCCTACTGGCCTGAAAATGAAGGTGGTGGTGTAAATGCTCCATGTGCCAATGATTGCAAGCCCATAGTTGGCAGGGAAGAAAATATCTGCCAGCACAGGAACCAGCAAAAACATCATGCTCAGGTCAAACGAATCCATGATCCATCCGACCAGTGATCCCGGATAAACGGACATTGGTTTCAATGCCCTTTCAACAACATTTGTGTCATTTGCCATAATATTTCGAAGGCTTGAAACTATTAAAAGTCTAGTTTTTGCTTACACTAGAGCATAAGCCCAATCAGAAATGCACTGCCTCAAACGCACTCTGAAAATATAAATTCCATGGCCATAATTCATCTCCAGCACAGGGAATCTTTTTATTGTTTGGTTAAATAATAGATAAGTGAATAAAAAGGCAGGTGTAGCTTTGCTAATTGCGGCAATTGTTATTTCCTCTTCGCTGCTCCTTGTAGAGACTTATCTATACACGCCTTTCCAGAATAGATGGACAGAGGGAGTGTCTGGGCAAGTTGTTTCCTCAGACATTGCAAATGGGTCGGTCTATGTGCTTACTGCACATAATAATTATTCTGCAAATACGTATTATTACGGCGTTTACAAGTTCAACCTGGCGACTGGCCAACTTGATTGGTCCAGCAGGACACAGCAAATTAATGGTTGGGCTGGCATCCTTATGGAACCTACAAACTATGGTTCACTGTTGCGTTATTTCAACAACACAATTTACCTCATGGCATTCAACGGTTCAGGCATTCTTGGAACATCAAATGCAAACAGCGTAAATTTTGAACTCATTGAAATGAAAGC
Source organism: Thermoplasmata archaeon (assembly GCA_021811525.1). The sequence continues at coordinate 6,445 of JAJZOK010000017.1, forward strand.
CAACACAGGGAAAATCTTCCACACTTATAACATGGCACCTTTACAAAATAGCACATCCTACGTCTTTGGCTTCACTATGAATATGGTAGGCAGGGCCCTATACCTAAGTTTCGTGAATGATTCAGCGGCCTATGTGCAGCAGCAGAATATTTCTTTTGTTATTTACGATTTCTTAGTGGGCAATGGCGCTCCATTGCTTCTGAATTACAGTTCCGTAATAATTCCCTCTGTCAGCGGGTGGGGAACAAATGCAGAGAATGTCTACACCTCGGGGCAAACAATTGCCTATTGCATCAACTCTCTTGGAATAGCGATAGTACATGGGCCAAATGGAAATGGCATTTTGAATATCCCCGGCAATGTTTTTGCCTTTGTTGGCCATAGCCTGTATTATTCAAACTCCAGCTCTGGCTCGTTAAGAGTAGGGGAAGTAGCTTCGGTTACAGGGGGCTACGACTCAAATCTCTTTGAAGCCCATCAGCCGATTACAGGCAATGTGAGTTACGAGTATTATGTTGAAACCAACAATGCAGGCATATTCTATGTAGTGACAAATGCCTATCCCTATGGAACTTTCATGGGTGGAAACATTCCCATCGGCTCATCATTTGAGCGAATTCAGGCTTACAATTCCAATGGAACCATGTTATGGAACAGATCCCTGCCGACAGGTTCCCAGGCAGATATTGTAAATCATGAAGATTCAAGCGACGGAGACATAATAATTACCGCAATGAGCCAATCTAGCTCTGAAATACTTCTCATAAATAATCTTACCGGGAAAGTTAAACTGGAAATAGACTACCACTATCTCATAAATAGCCAGACAGGTAAATCATATCCATTTACCCCACCTCAGTTCAGGGGTGTTCTCCTTTACTCGGGAGAAGATTTGCTGTATCTGCTTGGGGAAAGAATCGCAATGACAGAGATAAAATAAGAGAATGAAGGAAACGGGATAAAAAAATTGGGAATGGAGTTTCAGTCGTGTATAATGTCCTTTGCACCGGCTTTTGCCTTTGACCACGTTTCCGCTGAAAGCGCCAATCCTGCAATGAGCAGAATATTGGCAACCGCAAGATTCACAAACCATCCGTTAAGCAGCCCTATGGAGTCCCTGCTCAGAAGAATAAACGTCGGGGCAAAGCCGCCAACGATAGCGCCTGCGTTATACGTAAAGCCAACGCTTGTTGACCTGTAGCGCTTGCTGAATTTCTCAGCAAGGAACGATGGGAGTGTTGAGAATATCATCGCCTCGAGGAATGCCTGTATGCTGAACACAATATAGAGCACATTTACGTTGGTCGAGACACCATAGTAAATCAGTGGGTAGAGAGAAACTATGAATAGAACGGAAAAGACCATCATTGCCAGTCTTCTTCCCGGTATCTTCGTTGAAATAATACCGCCTAGCCAGACTCCTATTAGGGAAACAAGATTTGCAATTACGAGTATGAGGCCACTGTCTTTCAATGGGATATTGTTGATGCCCGGCCCCATGAGAATGGGGTAAAAACTGAATGTTCCGGAATTGATGTAAAGCAATCCCGTTGTTATGAAAATGGCAAAAATGACAGGGAGAGGTTCTTCCCTTATCATCCTGAAGATTGGGGTGCGTACAATTTCCTTCTTTTCAACCATTTCCCTGAAAACAGGAGTCTCATTGGCCCCGAGCCTTGAAACCAGTGCAACAACACCGGGAACCAGTGTTGTATAGAACATGATTCTCCATGCGAAACTTATTATCTGGGCAGTAGAATAATAACTACCAATAATTGCTGCAACTCCGGCGGCAATGAAGAACCCTGTACCGAATCCACTTTGCACAAATGCACCCACAACTCCTCTCCGCTCGGCAGGAACAGTTTCTGCATAAAGGGCAGTACCTCCCCCGTATTCGGCTCCAGCGAAAAGGCCGATTACGAATAGAAGAACATAAAGAAGTGTAAGCGCAACATATCCTACGGTCTGATAGGTTGGCAGAAATCCGATGGCGAAACTGAACACAGAGAAACCAACAACAGTCACCATCAGCATGTTCCTGCGGCCTATTCTGTCTCCAAGGAAGTTGCCAAATACCAGAGACCCAATGGACCTGGCTATGGACCCAACTGCAAGGCCCAGGACAACTGCCAGAAGTGAACCTGTGAATGACGAGGGGAAAAAGACACTCGCCATGTAACTGGCCATGAGGAGGTATGCAATCGATACATATCCGTCCATCAGCCATCCGGACCAAGCCGCAATAACGTTTGTCCATTGCTGGCCATCGAGGCCATAAAACTTCATCGCCCTTATATAATGAGTTTCTTAAAATGTTTTCATGTAGCGAATAACCAATGTTGAATCTTGAAAGAAAATTTTGATAATACTTTATGGTTCTGATAAAAATATTCTATGGTGAGACTCCACAATATCGTATTGAAACGAAGGCTATTAGTGATCATTGTATGGGCAGTGGTCTTTTTAGCAGTTACTCCGGCCCTTATGAACTATTCTCATTTCATATCATACTCAAACAGCGCAACCTCGAATCCAAACGCCGAATCTCAGATCGCCAGCAATATTCTCGCTAATTCCAGCAAACAGAATTCAACACTGTTTCTAGTAGTGCAGGAGAATCCTTATTCATCCAGTGGAATAGCCAATAACACACTGGATTTCCAGGCTGCGTTAAATAATAGGTCCGTATCAAATTATTCCGCCTCTGATTCCCCGTATTCAGCCTATGCAGCATTCCTAAACAGTGCCCTATCTGGAAGGGCTCAAAGCCTTTTAAGCAGCTATGAGAACATCAGCCTTGCTTCCAGTGAGATATACTCTTTTCCTGCGGCATTCCTGGGCAATTGGTCTAATCTTTCCTATAACTCCAGCCTCATATACACTGCAGCATCATCTTCAGAGTTCAATGTTTCAAACAATTACCAAAACAATTTCATTTCTGGGCTTAATTCCACCATAGCAACCTATTACGCCCCAAACACAACCGTTACAAATGCCACTGAGGTTATAAACCAGACAATTGCCAAGACTTTTTCAGTGATTGATGGCAACTTTTATTTCCTTCTCATTGCCCACCAGTACCTTGGCATCTTTAACTATACAACCGGAGTGAAAAATGCACTTTCTTCCTATGTTCAGGCGGTAAGTGGTTTTTCGCTGAACACTGGAATGATAAATGCAACACTTGAGGGAGGAAACATTGGCTTCAATTATGTTCATGCATACGGGCTTCAGGGTATCCCGAACTTCATTTCGGAACAGTACATCAGTCCGGACAATACAACTTTCGTTATCAACCTGGTATTTTCTGTTCCCGCTGGTTACGTTGGTTCTGGTGGCTCCACACCTGCTTCCACAGCTACTCCTGAAATCCAGAATGTTTCAAGATCCTATTTCGGGGCAAATGCAAAGTTGACAGGTGACGGGGCAATAGCCTTTGAAACCCAGCAGATTACTGCCCAGTACGGGTTTGTCTTCGGCTTGCTCTTTGTTGTCCTTGCGGTGGCCGTTGCCATAACGCTGGTATCGTGGAAGGGCGGTCTCATATCTCTTGTATTCGTGTCACTCGCCACCCTATTAGGTTACCTTTCAATCTATCTCACCGGGCTAATTGTGCATAATGTGAGCTACATCGTCACATATACCCTTACCGCAGTTGCTGTCGGGGTCTCTACAGACTACTTAGTATTCATTGCATCAAGGTACAGGCAGGAAATCAGGGAAGGGAAGAATCACGTCGAAGCTCTGGAGGCTGCCACCGGAAAAGCGGGGAAGGCTGTTGTCATTAGCGGCCTTACTGTAGGGCTCAGCCTGGCCACATTCTCAGTTATTCCGGGGTTTGAAAGTTGGGGACTGGTACTTCTGTTCAGCATCCTTATGATCATAGCACTTGAAACCACTCTTTTCCCTGCAATACTCTCTTATTTCGGCCCAAAGTTCTTCACCAGGAAGGGAAGGAGACTGGTTGAAACGGATTACCACAAGAATTCTGCCTTCTACAAAGCTGCTAAGGTATCCATGAAGAAGAAATGGGCAGTGGCAGGCATAATCATTCTTCTTGGAGCTCCGGCCGGCTACTTCTTCTTTGTTGCCCCCACAACTTACAATTTCAACACCGGTCTGCCTCAGGACCTGCCATCTGTTCAGGCACTGAACATTCTTGATCAGAAATTTGGATCCAATGTGCTTTATCCAATCACTGTGGTAAAAGAAATTAATGGCACATCAGGCATTGTTCCAAGCAGTGGGCTTGCGGCCCTCAATGCCACCGCAAGGATGCTTTTAGGAACCCAGGGTGTTACAAAGGTCATAGGGCCATATTCAAACGGGACTTCATTGGATTCTGCAGTGAACACCTCCGCGTATCTGGTCGATGGAGGAAAGTATGCATATTTCCTGGTATACACATCGTACAGCCCCTATTCCAAAAATGCACTGAATCTAGTGGGCAATCTGAGGGACAACACTTCATTAATAGTTGGAGGGATAACATCCGGAATCATAGACCAGCAGCATGAAAATACAGTGCATTACACAGAGCTTGAAATCCTTATTGTTACAGTGATTTTCATCGTATTGCTCATATCATTCCTTTCGCCAAAGTATCCGCTCATTTCGATCTCAGGAGTATTCATCAGCATTTCATGGACAACGTTCCTGCTGTACATCATATCGGGGTCATTGCTTGGCGAGGGGATGATATATCTCATACCCATCATTCTGTTCATAATCCTAATGTCATTGGGGAATGACTACACAGTGTTCATAATTTCACGTGTCAAAGAGTACTCTTCTCAGTATGGGTTTGAAGAGGGACTTCCCAGGGCAATGGCTAGCTCAGGAAGAGTCGTAACCTCGCTGGGAATGATACTCGCGCTTTCACTGGGTTCTCTGGGGTTGATAAGATCAGGATTCCTGCAGCAATTGGGTATCGCGTTCTTCATATCACTCATAATTGACACATTCATCATTAGAACATTCTACTTCCCGGCCATGCTTTCAATTATGAGAAGAAGGATGGAGAAGAAGGGAGCTTTATCTCAGTGAATCATTCTCTTCAAATCATTTATCAAATCTTCAGGCTCTTCCAGGCCCACTGAGAGCCTGAATGTTTCATGGCTTATTCCCAGGGCTTTTTTTTCCTCTGGGGACAATGACCTGTGTGACATGGTTGACGGATGTGAAATAGTGGAGTTTACTCCCCCAAGGGTATTGGCGGGCGTGATTATGCTCATTTTCTTCATGGCCTCGAGAGGGTCTCCCCGAATATTGATGTCAAAAGTAACAACGCCGCCGTATCCCTTAAGGTTTCTCGATGAAATTTCCCTGTCCGGGTGATTCATCAGGCCGGGATAGAGTATGTTAGAAAAACCATCGATCTTCCCGAGGTTTTCCGCGATCTCCATTGCTGATTTGTTTATCTGGCTCATCCTGGTCTTGAGGGTCTTGATTCCCCTGAGGGTAAGGAAAGCTGTGTTCGGGTCCATGGTTGTGCCAAGGGTGCGCCTGAAATTGTCTATTTTTTCCAAGAGAACCTTGCTTCCTGCAGCAGCCCCGCCAATTACATCATTGTGGCCGGAAATGAACTTGGAAAGGCTCTGGATAACTACATCCGCGCCAAGGTCACTCGAACACTGGTTTATGGGGGTGGCGAATGTTTCATCTACCACAAGAAGTCCATTGTTTGAATGCACTGCCTTTGCAATTCCCTCTACATCGTATACCCTGAGGATTGGGTTTGTCAGGCTCTCCAGGAAAACTATGTCAGCTTTTTCAGCTTCCCGGGCAAAAGCCTCATTTCCAAGTTCAGGCACTATGGCCTTAACACCCCATTTCACCAGGAACTCTGTGACAAACTTGTAGGTTCTTGCAAAGGTATCTTTGTGTATGAGTACTTTGGAGCCTGGCTTGCACAAAGCAAGAAGGGTCGTCGATATTGCCCCCATTCCGGAAGCAAAGCAAGTTGCAGCTTCAGTATTCTCAAGGAGGGCAATAATTCTGCCAAGTTCCTCTACTGTAGGATTTAATTCTCTGGAGTACCTGTACCTTTCGCCCTCTGGCATCAGGAAAGCGCTGGTCTGGTGAATGGGAAAACTGAGGCTCCCTGTATTTGGGTCAACAGATTCCTTAATTGGAAACTCAATTTTCCGGGATATACGCGCCACCTGCCAGATTTGAATTCAGGATGGAGTAGGCAATGCCGGTAGACTTTAGCACAGCCCCGGCACCGCTGAGGATTGACTCCACGTCGGTTTTCCTGTCAACTACAACAAGAATACTGGGGCCAGCTCCGCTGATACATACCCCTGCTGCCTCGTTCTCAAGGGCAATCTTCTTTATTTCCGGGTAGAAGGGGAACATCTGCATTCTGGAAGTCTCAACAATATGATCATTCATGCCGGCTCTCAGGGCACCCCTGTCCCCGTTTATGAAACCAGAAACCATCAGGCTTGTATGCCTGATTGCCCAGATATGCTGTGACATTGAAACTTCACTTGGGACAAGTGTTCTCGATATCCTGGTTTTCCCAGGTATGCTCATATGGGGAAGAATGGTAAGGAAAGAGAACTTCCTGTTGATTTTGAGTGGACGGACTTTCATCGGATTTGTGGACTCGACCATCACCAACCCGCCATAAATGGCTGCAGCAACATTATCTGCATGAGGGGTACCAGATGAGGCTGTTTCGCCAAGCATGGCGAAGTTTACTTTTTCATCCATTGAAAGGCCAATATCCAGCAGTGAATCAATGGCGACCACTGCTGCCGCAGCTGATGCACCGCTGCTGCCAAGCCCGAGCCCCAGAGGAATATCGTTTGAAATGCATATCCTGAAGCTCCCACTTATGCCCTGTGATTCAAGAACATTTTTCACTGCAAGGGAAGCCGTATTTTCTGAGGGATTTGTGGGGAGGTTCCCGCAGTTAAGTTCCAGTTCAACCTTCCGCGTATGTTCCTTGAGCTCCACTGAAATCTTCGTCAAGCCCGCGTCATGAGCGAGGCCCATGGTATCGAAACCCGGGCCAAGGTTGGCTGAACTGGAGTAGGCACTGGCAGTGGCAATTCTCATTTTGTGCGCAAGTTTGTGGACTGATAAGAATATTTTTTAATAGGGGATTACCTCCAGGAATATTTCTTACAGTACACAAGCAGGAGTTAGAGATCAGATTTAAGATGGCTGTCTCTATTTTTGCCTATGATTATAGGAATTCCTGTTACAGGAAACATGCCATCAGGCCCCGGGGAAGCCCAGGAAGTCGTATTATTCGACACTTCAACTGGAAAGGAACTGGATAGATATGAGAATCCAGCACTTACCGCAACTTCCGGCAAGGGCATTGCCATGATAAGGTCACTTCTGGAAAGGAAGGTAGAGGCAATGGTTGTCTCCGGGATTGGGCAGCATGCGTTTGAGGTTGCCAGGAGAACCCTCAAGGTTCTAAACGGTGAAGGTCTTACGTTAGACCAGATTATTCAGGGAGCCGGAAATGGAACCCTGCACGAACTCACCGAACCAACCCATGGCATGCATTCACACTGAATCTCATAGTTCCGGCGCGCAGTCATAATTGCCTGCCAAGGCAAAACATGGAGTGGAAACCATCCTCCAGCTTGTATGTATCCCGCTCAAAACCTTCCACCATAAAACCATTTTTCATAAGGACGCGCAATGAGGGCAGATTGAAGTCAAGTACTTTGGTGTAAAGCCTTTTCAGGCCAAGCTCATTTCTTGCGTATCCAACGATCAGCGATAGTGCCTCTGTTGCATAACCTTTGTTCCAGTGCTCCCTCCCGATCCAGTAACCGACATGTGCCTTGAAATCAACATAGTCAATATCCTTCAGCCCGATTATACCCACAAGTAATTCACCACTGAAAATGAGGAAATCTATTGCAAAGTGCGTTTTTCCGTATTTCCGGTTCATGTCAAGAAAAATCCTGGCATCCTCCTCAGTATAGGGATTTGGAAAACCATGGCCCCCTATGCGCCTTGCTATCTCAGGGTCATTGGCAATCCTTGAGATCTGCAGGGCGTATTTGAGCCTGAGATCATTTGTAAGGCGGAGCCTGAGACCAGTAAGTTCTATCTTGTCTTCCACACTGGTAATTGGCTACACGCCATATGAACCCTTATGTATGAAAAAAGTTGCATTTATCCATGGGAATAGTCTGTATGGGATCAGTATGGGACTGTAGTAAAAAAAATTAGTTTTTGGTAAGATGCCTACTTGTGCCATTTATTCAGGATTGACACAAGGTCTGTCAAAGCAGACTGGGCAGTTTCAATCTTTCCGGCCCCTGGGCCCATGCTGTATATCTTGCCAAGCGTGTCTGTTTCAAATTCTACTGCGTTCATGACGCCGTTGACTTCTCTCAGAATGTCCCCTGCCGGGAGCTCCATTGGCTTCACAAAAGCGTGGTTCCTGTCAGCGTAGGCTACTAGCTTCGTGCCATTTGCAGCCTGTTCCCTAGTCACTTTCCTTATTCCTTCAATCTTCAGATTATTGAAATCGTGGTTCCATCCAAGGAGGTTAGAAATTATTACAATCTTCGCAGCAGTGTCATAGCCATCGACATCATTGGTCGGATCGGCTTCAGCATATCCAAGTGCCTGTGCCTCCTTGAGTGCATCGTTGAAGTCCTTTCCTCCAACCATCCTTCCAAGTATGTAGTTTGTGGTTCCATTCATAATGCCCCTTACACTTTTTACCTCAATTCCAGGCAGCAGCTCTAAAAGGTTGAAGGATGGCGTCCCGGCCATGACAGTGCCTTTCATCTTGAACTGAACATTGTTCTTTCTGGCCAGATCATTCAACTCCCTGAACTTGAGGGCGGACGGCCCCTTGTTTGAAGTTATTACATGTTTCCCCTGCCCTAGCGCAGCTTTTATGTGTGAATAGGCAGGCTCAGCGGTCTTCAGGTCAAGCCAGGTGAACTCGCACACAATATCGGCATCAGATTTCATTATTGCCTTAACCGGGTCAATTTTTTCATAGGTCTTCCCGCCCTTTAATTCTGAAATAATGCTATCGCCTGGTTCAATGATGTGGCCGAATTTTGCATCCACTACTTCACTGATGGTGACATTGTTGAGCCCAAGCGAATGCTTCTTCATATTGAAAAGCTCAAAAAATCCCTGTCCCACAGTTCCAAAACCAAGTACCATAATTCTGGGTTTTGCCATAGTCATAGTCAATAGATCGAAGGGATTTAGTTAAATATAACGATTAAACAGATAATTTAGCCGGATATTGACAATATGTCAATTTAGTCGATAGTTTTAAATGAAGCCTATCGCATATTTTCGGTATGGAGATAAAAGGATTCTACGATTTGAGCGTGCCTCTGAAAACTTATATGCCTATCTGGCCAACGAATCCGCTGGTGAATATTATTCCGGTGGGCATTGCAGCACGCGACGGATACAGTGTGGAGACATACTTCTCTGCCACACATTCCGGTACCCACATTGACGCACCTTACCACATGCTTGAGGATGGCGCAACTGTGGATAAACTGCCACTCTCACAGTTGATCGGGGAGGGTTTTGTTATCAGGCCGGAACTCAAGGGGAAGGAAATTACTCTTGATATGATGAAGAAAAAGTGGAAGAAGGAATATGATGGAAAGATTATACTCATCCACACAGGTTGGGACAAGAAGAGGAGCTTCACAAAGGAATTCCAGTTTGATTTTCCCGGCTTGGCCATGGATACAGTAGATTTTCTTATTGAACACCACCCGCGTGTCATTGGAATCGACACCCTTGGTATAGAGCCATATGACCATTCCGACTTCAGGGTGCACAAAGCACTTCTACCCCATGGCATGGCCTTTATCGAGGACCTTGCAGGGCTGGATCAGCTTACGGAGGGCAAAAAGTACCTGGTAGCAGCCCTCCCCATCAAGATTTCTGGAGCTAGTGGAGCCATGGCAAGAGTTGTAGCCATGGACGTTTACTGAGGTGAAAAAACCGTGGAAGGACAAAAAACAGGGTATAAGAAAGGACTGGGTTTCTGGCATGTCGTCTTTTTGACCATAGGAGCAATCCTTGGTCCGGCAGTTGCCTATATACCGGTCACAGTACTGGCTGATGGAGGACCTGCAGGAATACTGGCATGGCCAATTGCATTCCTGCTTATCCTGCCTATTGCATATGTGTATGTGGAGCTTGGCTCAATGTGGCCGCGTGCGGGCGGTGTAGCTTACTATCCCGCAAGGAGCCATGGTTCAGTGGTTGGAGTTCTAAATGGTTGGTCTGCATTCGTCGGTTATTCCCTTGCAATGCCGGCTGTGGTGGCTGCTATTGTAGAATATTCGGGATACTATATACCTCAGTTCCTTACACCCAGCGGCAGCACTCTTTCATATGTGGGGATTGCGGTGGCAATTGTAGCAACTGCGCTGATATTCATCATTAACACCCGGCCAATACATTTCATGGGTAATGTGAACAATATCTTCACGGTGGTGAAGATGGCGCTGATAATGATTGTAAGCATCGCACTGCTATTCTATTTCAACTCATCAAATCTCTCATCCTTTGGCGGTTTCTCTCCGCTAGGGACAGGGGGCATCTTCCTGGCAGTTTCTGCGACCATATTTGCTTACGCAGGCTTCAGGCAGCCCATTGATTACGCAGAAGAGGTTCACGATCCCGGCAAATTCCTTCCAAGGGCTATTGTCGTCTCGCTTGCAATTGTGATGTTATTCTACGTCATAGAAAGCCTTGCTTTCCTTGGTACTGTGCATCTTGCATACCCGACCATATCAGCTTCCAGCTGGACTGGCCTGTCCGGACTCGCCGCCCCATATGCAACCGCATCGCTAGCCGTTGGCCTTGGCCTCTTTGCAGCAATTGCAATCATCGGAGTTGTAATTGCTTCATTCAGTGATGGCATCATTTACTATGGTGGAGCATCAAGGGTGGGAAACACACTTTCAAGATATGACAGGTACTTCCCGCCATTCCTTGGCAGGATCGACAAGAATGGGATTCCTTTCTATTCAGTTGTGCTGGTGCTGGTAATATCCATAATTTACCTCATACTGCTTCCTTCCTTTACTGACATCCTGGGCGTGTTCGTAGATGCAGTTGTGTTTTCGTACGCTCCTGCAGCTATCAGCCTTGCAGTGTTCAGGAAGAAGCTGCCCAACGAGAAGAGGCCATACAAGCTGCCATTCTATCAGGTAATATCTCCACTGGCTTTCGTTATAGGGGGGCTCCTCATATACTGGTCAGGATTCGGATATGTTTCAATATCCATAATATCTGTATTTGTGGGACTGCTGTTCCTTGGCTATGTGGCTTCAAGAAAGGAATTCACAATGGCTGACTTCAAGGCCGGAATATGGCTTCCTGTTTACATGGTTGTTGTGCTTATCCTTTCATACATAGGGAGCTCAAACTTTGGCGGCATCAACCTCATAGTCTTCCCTTACGACATTGTGGTGTTCATAATAGTAACACTGGTGTTCTACTTCATCGGATACTATTCAGGCATCAATTATACGGGAAAAGGAGTCGTCGACGAAGAGGGCCAGGCAGCGTAAAAATTATTATTTTATTTTATCATTTTCCATTTTTTTACTCAAAATATTCTGGTCATATGCTTAAATAATGCCAGATCATTGATATTTATGTATATTAGCGACCTTGAAGGCTCTCCATCTCTTGAAGTCGTGAACCTTGTTCTGCAAAAGCTTTCTAGAGGGGAGAAGATTACGTCTCTTGCCATAGGTGAGCCTCTTTACAAGACTCCTGACAAAATCATGGAGATTGCCTATGAAAGCATGAGGAATGGTGATACCCACTATACCTCATCCTATGGAATACCTGAAGTGCGTGAGGCTATTGTTGACAAGGTACGGCACAAGAACGGAATCAAAGCGTCTGTGGATAATACTATTTTCATAACTTCAAAACAGTCAATATTTGCAACTTTCATGGCACTGGCAGGCAAGAGATCCAGGATTCTTCTCCCCAATCCAGGTTACTTCTTCAGTGAACCTGCCGAGATTGCAGGATTCCAACCTTCTTATTACAGGATGAAATCTGATCTTTCACCCGACGTGGAAGACATACTTTTAAAATTGGACAGCAATGTCGCCGCAGTGCTTGTTAATTCACCCAGCAATCCTACCGGCAAGGTGATGGACAAGGAAGATTTACAGGTTATTTACGAGGCCGCAAGGAAACACGGTGCAAAGATCATAAGTGATGAGGCTTATGAAGACCTTGTTTACGAGAAGAAGCATTTCTCCATTGGATCACTGGAGAATTCCCCTGATACTGTAATATCAATTTTCAGCCTTTCCAAGAGTTACTCCATGACGGGCTGGAGATCCGGCTATACAGTAGCGGACCAGAAGACTGTTTCTAATATTTCCAAGGTGATAGAGCACACTTACACATGTTCTCCGCCTTTCATACAGAAAGCTTCTGCCTATGCCCTGAAGTATGGGGATAAATTCATTGAGGAGTTCCGCAAAGACTTCCGGAAGAAACGTGACACAGTTTCAAGGAGAATCGGTGAGATTCCCAGCCTGTCGCTAGGTCCAATAGAGGGTGCGTTCTACGCTTTCCCATCATACACTAAAAAGGTAAAGTCAACTGTTTTCAGCAAGGAATTACTGGAAAAGCATGGAACTGCTGTTCTCCCGGGCCTTGCCTTTGGTTCAGCAGGGGAGGGGCATATTCGCATCTCTTTTTCCGGGACTCAGGAATCAATCGACCATGGCCTGGATGAAATAGAGAAATATCTCAGGGAATAGCCTTAAGCTTTTCCCTGATGAACTGCAGCGACTCCAGGTATTTGAGCTGGATTGCCTCCCTGTCAGCTCCATACATCAGATAATTGAATCCCCTGGATAGGATTGGCTCAGGGGCGCGGTTGGCCAATGGGGAATAGATTCCCGTAATCAGGTTCCTCTTTCTGGCTGCTGCAACTATCCTGTCTATGGCCTCCACAAATGTGCTGTTATTCCAGGAGAATTCTATCTGAAGTGCAGTAGATAGATCCACTGGTCCAATGAAGCAACCGTCTATGCCTGGAACGTCTAAAATCTCGTCAAGAGAATCATACGCCTTCTTGGTTTCGATCTGTATCATCACTGCAGAATTTCCGGATTCCTTTACATATTCCTTGAAACCGTACCCATACTTGGATGCCCTTCCGGGACCCACCCCTCTTACACCTGCAGGGGGAATCCTGGAAAAGGCAACAGCGTCCTTAGCATCCTGTGGTGTCTCTATTCCCGGGACAATTATACCCGAAACACCTGTGTCAAGGACTTTTTTCACTTCATTCTTTTCAAGTCCCCGGATTCTTGCCACGACATGCATGGGCTTTGCCGCCATGAGAATATTCTGGAGCTCCGGGACATCAATTGAAGAGTGCTCCATATCCACAATCAGGAAATCAGGCGACATAAAACTCAACATTTCTGACACTGAGGAATCCCTGATGCTTACAAGCGGAGCAAGAAGACATCTGGATTTCCTTAGCATTGCTGAAAAAGTCTCATTTGATGGCATATTAATCCATACACTCCTTAGGGGAAAAATTCTTGTTTCTATAGATTGGAACTGACACTGAATCACCGCCTGAAGATGGCAAGCTTGATCTCTGTCATCTCTTCCATAGAAAATCTTATCCCTTCTCTACCCAGGCCGCTCTTCTTCATGCCACCGAATGGCATCACGTCCACCCGGAAATCCGAAGTGTCGTTGACAAGCACGGCGCCGAAATCCAGTTCGTTGACAGCTTTCATTGCAAGGTCAAGGCTGGAGGTGTAAATACCCGCCTGAAGTCCATAGGGCACATCATTTGCCATCCTGAGGGCCTCATCGAAATTGCCCACAGGTTGCAGTATTGTGACCGGGCCGAAAATCTCCTTGTGCCACAGGGACGACTTATGGTTGACTTTTTGAACCACTGTTGGCTGAAACAGGCTCCCATTCCTCTTACCTCCGATGAGCACTTCGGCCCCATCCTTCACCGCACCTGAGAGCTCTTTCTCAACGCGCATAGCCTCCCCTTCCGAAATCATGGGTCCGATGTCAGTGCTATCATTCAATGGGTCCCCGACTTTCAGCCTGGATGTGAGCTCTACGATCTTGCTTGAAAATTCCTTGTATATATCGTCCTTGATAAGAATGCGCTGTGAGTGGATGCAATTCTGCCCCTGGGCTTCCATAGCTGCATCAACAACAGCTTCAGCAGCGGTTTCCAGGTTTGCATCGTCCCAAACAATTACTGGAGAGTTACTTCCGAGTTCCATTGAGTATTTCTTTACTCCTGCCTTCCTGACAAGCCTGTCCGCGGCTTCAACTCCGCCGGTGAAGGTTACCATCTTTATTTCATCCGCATTCAGGAAGAAGTTGGATACCTCGCCGCCACCAG
>JAJZOK010000066.1 GCA_021811525.1 Thermoplasmata archaeon
CATTCGCCCTGAATATCTCGTAAAGATTATTCCATAGCTGACGCTCTTCACCCTCAGCGCCCAGCAGTTTAGAGGATTCCATGAAGCCTCTCCTAAAAACTCCTCAACTGATTTAAATCTATTTGACTGTAATTTTTTCGTTATGCCCGAAAATTCATAAAACCATGGCAGTGCCTTCAGACATTTTCATAACATCAGGTATTGCACCAATCATGTCCTCTATTGTGTACCAGTAAGACTTCTGCCTGAAGCACATATCCCCCACCCTCTTGTTTATGAAAGAGGCAAGGCAAGCGGCGTTGAATGGATCTTCGACCCTTGTGCTAATTGCACTGGCAATTCCAGCAAGCAGATCTCCTGTTCCACCCATGGTCATCCTGGGGTTCCCCCCTTCGGTGTACCGTGTTCTTTTTCCGTCAGTTACCACGTCTATGACCCCCTTGAGTATCATGGTACACTTCAATTTCTTTGCAAATTCCACGGCATTCACCTCATTGGGCTCTTCCCCTGTAATTCTCCGGAATTCTCCCCGGTGCGGAGTGAGAATCATTCCTGTTTCCGGGCAAGTTTTCCTTATCCTGGAAGCGAGTTCGAGACCTTCCGCGTCAAGCACTACTGTACCTTTGAAATTCTTAATTGCCCTTACTGTTTCGTCCATGGGCTGGTTTTTCCCTAAGCCTGAACCAATGAGGATGGCATCGCTGTTTCTGATTTCTTCAATTATTTCCCTGTTTTCAGCATCCCTTACGATTATGTCAGGGCTGTATGAGCTCAAAATGATCCGGTTCTCGTGCCTCGAATATATTCTCACAAGGTCAGACCCAGCTCTGATTGCACCCATGGAAGCTATTATGGCGGAGCCATGGAACGTCCATCCGGAAACCATTGCGACGCTCCCGTTCATACCTTTGTGTGAGTCCTTTCCAGGTAGCCTGTAGTAAGCGAATTCTCCAGGCCCGTTATGCGTAAAGATCTTTTCAGGTATCCCTATGCTTGCCTCCAAAATCTTCCCGGAGTTTTGTTTCGTCATCCCCTGCTTGGACTCGGTGAATGTCACCGTTATATTGGGCTTAACCCGTGTCCGTGAGCCAAGCCCTGATGGTATGTCAACTGAAATCACCTTCTTTCCGGAAGAATTGATTGCCTTTATGAGGCCTGCATATGGTTCCCTGGGCTCACCGACAATTCCGGATCCGAGAAGGGCGTCAACTATTATTTCAGCTGATGAGGATGCCCTGCCTGCATCCGCGGGTGCTATTATTTTCCCTTTGTATTCCCTGGCGGCTTTCCTGGATTCCTCTGTTTTCATGCCTTCCCTACCTGAGACTGCGCAGACAGTTACATCGTTTGAGGCCGATAGAATGCGCGCGGCAACAAATCCATCACCACCGTTGTTACCTGAGCCGCAGGCAACGAGGATCCTTTTGCCCTTCCCGTACTGGCTTTCCACAGTCTCCGCAACTCTGGAGCCTGCGTTAGCCATGAGGCTGTAAAGGTCCCCGTAAAAGAACTCGTAATTCCTGTCCGCCCTCTTCACATCAAGGAAAGATAGAGACATGCCCAATCTAGGATAACATGGCGGGCTATTTTATTAGCTTTCCAGTTGCGATTTTCCACATGAAGAGGTCAAGTATGCCCGGCTGAAGCCCCATATCTTCTGCCATCTGCAGAATAACCTGCTCTGTCGCAAGATAATTCTTCCTTGAAGCCACCTTGATATTAAGATCCGGCTTCTGGGAAAGAAGCATCCTCAAAATATGCTTGTCAAGGATGGCGAAGTTGAACACACCCACATTCCTCAGGAAATGGGAAGCTTCCTTGTAACCGATCCCCTTGATGTTTTCTATAAGGTATTCCCTGCTGCTGAATGGATCATCCGAATTTATGAGTGCGGGAAGTTCGTCAATTATCCACCTCGATTGCACTATAAACTCGCTCCTCAGGTTGTAGAACCTGTACTTTGCGTTCCTGAGGGCATTTCTCAATGCAGCCTGGTCCAGGTTTATGAAACCATCAGTTCCAATGGCCTGTTGGGTCCTCACACCCATCTCCGCAGAAGTGTTTGCTGTGAGGAGGCAGAAGCACAGTTCCCCGAAAATACTCTCCTTGGATTCAGCCTTGAAAGCCATGAATTCATCTGCCCTCCTGTTAACGTCCTGTGCAAAAGGAGAAGAAACCAGCTGGCGGACCCTTTCAAGAATTGACTCCTGCTGCTTATTGGTTTCATTTACCGGTGAGAGAGACTCCATTCATCAGATTATATTGATTGCGATTAAAACGTTTCTTTGCAAAAGTTCACATCCTATTAATATGGAAGGAAAATACTCATGGCGCAGGAAATTCACAATGTCTGGTATTCCGGAAACCAAGGCTCGCAATAATCAACACGATGAAACTGGGCCAGGTTCTGGCAGGGCCCTCTTGCTTTATGTCCCCATAGCCCTTGCAACAGCATTTGGTATTGCTGCATCCATATTAATAGGCAGAACTTCAGTGATTCTTGCAGGGCTTGGCATAGTTGCGTATGTCCTTGGCCTGAGGCACGGGGTCGACGCGGACCACATTGCAGCAATCGACAACACTATCAGGAAGCTCATGCAGGAGGGAAAGAATACTGTGGCTGTTGGAACATGGTTTTCCCTCGGGCATTCAACCGTGGTTGTTACCCTCATAGTGGCACTGATTTTCTTCACAAGGACAGTAACTGGTGGAATACCAGTCCTTCAGGCAAATGGAGCCATAATTGGCACGGCAATATCAGGAGCCTTTCTCTGGATTATCGGGCTGATGAATGTGGCCATAGCTCTTGGAATCTATAGAATTTACAGAAACCTCCGCGCAGGAAACAGGGAAAAATTGGACATTGAAGATTTGCTTTCAAGAAGGGGTTTTCTAAACCGGTACTTCCATCCCCTGTTCCGGGTTGTGAACAAGCCATGGCAGATTTACCCCATCGGGGTGCTTTTCGGACTGGGTTTTGACACAGCCAGCGAGGTTGCCCTCATTGCCATCAGTGTTGGTGCGGATGTGTCTGGAGCTGTTCCCCTCTGGGTGATACTTGTGTTGCCATTCATGTTCACCTGCGGCATGGTTCTTGTCGACACCACTGATGGAATTGCCATGAGAAGGGCATATGGCTGGGCATTTCAACGACCCATCAGGAAAATATACTACAACCTTACATTGACTGTGATATCAGTCATGGTCGCCCTTGCAATTGGTTCAGTGGAGGTGCTTCAAGTCTTCTCAATGGAACTCAGGCCTTCTGGCGCATTCTGGACCTGGGTTCTCGGGCTAAACTTTTCTGAGATAGGTTATTTTATAGTGGCCATTTTTACCCTGACATGGGTGTTCTCCATGGCTTATTATAAATACATGAAAATTGAAGAAATTTTTCCAGAACCAGGGGAAAAAGAGGATGGCACTCTCGATTAGAGGATTCTTTCCTGCTATGAAAGACCATTTTGTTCATTCTGTGTATTTCCGGCGTGCAATGAAAATAACCTTGCCGATTATGGATTTTCTGGATATGGTCCCAAATGTGTTGCTGTCAGTGCTCCTCATCCTGTTGTCGCCTTCCATAAAAAATTTTAGGCCGTCATCTGATTTCTCAATGCTGCGAACGCGTTTTATGAGAACCATGCCGTCAACGGGGCTGCGGAAAACGAGGACATCCCCTGCACTGATTCTGAAAAAAAATTTGGTTGAAACAGCATAGTCCCCATCCTTAGCATAGGGTACCATGCTGTTTCCGCTGATCTTTACCACTTTAATGGGGGTCCACAATTCAAAGTTGCGGGTAAACTACTTCTTCGTGTGGATCATAGGGTGCCTTCGCCCTCTTTGTCTTGACGCCCTTGATTTCCCAGAATATCTCTGAGAATTTGTTTACTTCATTAAGGAGCTTCATAGCAGCATCCCTGTCTGGTTCCTGCTTTGATTTTCCGCCGAACTTCATGATGTTGAACACTATCTCGTGCAGGTCAGGGTGAGCCTTTACATGCTCCGGCTTGATGAAATCTCCCCAGATGATCCTTATCTCGTGCTTGCATAGCTCAGCGTGTTTTTCCTTGACTTCGACAGCCCTGGCCATGTCATGCACGTAATCCAGAAGTTCGTTGGGGTACTCCGGCTTCGGCTTGGGAATAGCGTTCATGAGGTCTACCATTCTTACCACAGTCAATGCAGAAAGCTGGGCCAGATGTGGATCATAAATTCCGCACGGGTAATCGCAGTGCGCGTACGCTGTATCATACTTGTCTTCCATTGCTCCAAGGAGTTTTGCTAAAGTGTTGTTTTCTTTCACGATTTCACCTAAATTATAATGATTTCACACATTAAAAAATTTGCTAGGAAAAAGGGATTCAAGTA
>JAJZOK010000141.1 GCA_021811525.1 Thermoplasmata archaeon
TGCGCCCTGGAGTACCGAAGTGATGTCTTCATTGGAAACGGTCACAGAACCGCCCCCATTTTCAGGTTCTCATTTTCTTCACAATTCACGCTTTTCCCGGAATGGATACGAAATCCATTAACGGGGCAAATATTTCTTTTAAAGATTTTTTCATCCAACATTTTTTTACCTCACTAAAAATTCCTGGTTGTCTACACTCATTTGCCTGATTTCATCCACTTTGTAGCCATTTTTAAGCAAAAATCTTGAGAGTTCAGCCATTCCTTCGACGGGCGAAATTGAATCAGTCTGTCCGAGGTCCGTGGCAAGAATGTTCCTTTCGATTCCGGTTTCCTTGATTTCCTTTAGCACATGGTCAAATGTTGAGAAGCCAATGGCCGGCACCCTATAGCTTCTCTCCAGAAAAACTCCGTATTTGCAAATGCTTTTTTGTTGCTCTATAGTGAAAAATGTTGACGGGGACTCAGGGTGCGTAACGATGATCTTTTCCAGCCCCATCTCTGAAGCATGTTTTATGAGTTTTATGGATTCGTCAGGTGATAAATGGCCAGTTGCAAGAATCAACTTATATTTGATTATGAGAGATATTATTTCATCCATCACAGGGAGGATGTTTCCTTTTTCATCCAAGATACTAATCGGAGGTTTTAATATCCCGTCCTTTTCCAGTTCCAGCTGCATCCTGCTCCAGTAATGGCTCTTTGCCGATCCAGTTTCCTCCAATCTTCTGCTCTCGTTGAGAGAATCCACTGTTGGCATCCAGACAACTTTACCGCCTGACCGCCCAAAAATATCTACTGCCTGGGGATTCAACCCACCAACTGCATTATTCAGGCATAGTCCACCAAAAACATTTACGCCGGGGACCTCGCGCCTGGCATAATAGGCCCTGTCAGCAGTGGGAACATAATGGGATTTTATTGCGAAGCCAGCCATTTGGGCCTTTGTTGCCATTTTGGCAAGTTCAATGTCATCAAATTTTCTCTCAATGATATCTGGGTGCGGGTGAACATGAAGGTCGTATGCCCCAGACAGGCACTGTTCCAAATCTCCACTACCAATAATGCGGATCAGGCCTCCAATAGACCATAGTTTTCCAGAATCAATTCTCTTATGCCATCAATGTGGGAACGCAAAAGCCCCTCTGTCTTTTCTTCGTTCCTTTCCTTAAGCGCTTGGAAAATTTCAGCGTGCTCTTTAATAGAGCGCTCAGGCCGTCCCTTGATGTGGGCGATCTTATATTGTAATCTTATAATCTTGGTCTTGAGTTGCAGGCTTACATATTCCAAGCCTTTGTTTGCAGCACTCTGGTAAATGATTCCGTGAAATTCGGTATTCAAGAGGGAATATCTGTCGTAATCCTGCTTTATGATTGCGATGTTCATTTCATCCAACAGGAATTCCATGTCTTCGATTTTTTCTTCTGTAATTTTCTTGGCAGCGAGTCGCCCAACATAAGATTCAATTCTACTCCTTGCCTCTAGGAGTTCCAGAGCTTCATCTATGCTTATCTTGGAAACCATGAAACCCCGTCTGGGTTCCAATGAAACAATCCCATCCCTTTCCAGCATGGATAGGCATAGCCTCACAGTGGACCGGCTCGTTTCGAATGTTCTTGAAACGGATTCTTCAGTAAGTTTCTCTCCTGGCAGGTACATTCCGGTCATTATGCTGTCCCTGAGTTCACCGTAGACACGTTCCTGCTCACTAATTTTTGGAGTTACTTTTGAAGTCATTATTGCTCTTAAAATTGCATGCACTTTTTCGTATTAAAATGTTAGCATGAAAAAATAGTTGAGAAAATAGCAATTTAGAAAGATTCTAAAAATTAAAGATAACTATAGAAATATGCAAAATTTGATAATTTTGAATGAAAAAAGTGGTGTTTAAAAGTAAAAAATTATTCAAGCATCTTTCCGTATATGCCGACGATTTCCCTGAACCCCAGTCCCTTGTAGAATTTCATTGCAATTGGGTTCAAAGAAGGGAATTCTGCGGTGATGAGCTTCACATTTCTTGCCTTCAGTTCCTTGTAAGTCCTGTCCACAAGAAGTTTGCCTGCCCCGGTTCTTCTTCCTTCAGGCATAATGTAAAAATCAACTATCCTGGCCTCAACTTCAGGAGTGTAATAGCACCTGTGAATAAGGTTGATTACTATGAGGCCAAGTACCTTACCATCCCTTTCGGAGACATAGGCAATATGCTTGGCCTTGTCTTTAAGGGCTTCTTTCAGTATCTGTTCGGCTTCTGACTTTGCACCCTCTGATACGTTGAAAATTGAATCGAACTCACCATTTAGCTTCTTCAGCCGCATCATAAGCTCTGCAGCGACTGGCACATCTGTTTCCTTCAAGTCCCTGATCTTAATCTCACTTTTTGACATTTTCACCACCGGGCAATTCTTTGATGATCTTTTCATCCATTAGCCTGATATACATTTTCCTGTTGGCTTCAATCATTTCCTCTGCATTCTTGTAAAATCCTTCCCTGGAATTGTTCTTTCTTGCCAGCCCCATTTCAACAGTCTTGGATGCCACAGCGGAAGCCACCCTTGGATAAAGCTCCCACTCTTCCATGGTTGGCACAATCCTGTCTTCGCCGGGATCCTTTACGAAATCTGCAATTTCATAAGATGCAGTAACCATTATGTCAAAGTTGACTCCTTTGGCCCTGGCATCGAGTACGCCCCTGAATACTCCCGGGAATACAAGGCTGTTATTGACCTGATTGGGGAAGTCGCTTCTGCCGGTTGCGATTATTTTTGCTCCCGCCTCCTTAGCAGCTTCTGGCCAGATTTCGGGAACTGGGTTTGCGAGTGCGAAGAGAATCGAATCATCATTCATTGACCTGATCCAGTCTTTCTTGATGGTGTCCGGCCCAGGCTTCGTTGCAGAAATCACTGCATCTGCCCCCTTGAATGCAAGTTCAGCAGGGCCTTTCAGCCTTTCTGAATTTGTCCTCATAGCGAGCTGGTATTTCCATGGGTTGTTGAGCATAAGGCTGTCCATATCCTCTCTTTCTGGCTCAAGGATGCCTTTGGAGTCAGCGAGAATGATATTTCCTTCCTTGAATCCCGCAGCAAAGAGAAGGTGTGCCGCTGCTATATTGGCGGCACCAGAACCCAGTAGGACTATCTTTGAATCGGCTATTTTTCTGCCGGTTACTCTAAGCGCATTGATTAAGCCGGCCAGTGTGATGCATGCAGTTCCGAGCTGGTCATCGTGCCATGCAGGTATTGAGAGGGTTTTTTGAAGGCTTTCAAGGACAAAGAAGCACTTTGGAGATTCTATGTCTTCAAGGTTGAATCCTCCAAATGAAGGTTCAAGGGCCTTTGCGACAGTAATGAACTCGTCTTTGGTTTTTGTCCTTATCGGTATTGGTACGGCATTTACGGCACCGAGGAAATTGAAAATGAGGGATTTGCCTTCCATAACGGGCATTGCAGCCTCTGGCCCTATATTGCCAAGGCCTAATACTCTTGTGCCGTCTGTCAGGATTGCAATGCTGTTCCACCTTCCCGTAAGCTCAAACGAAAGATCCGGGTTTTCAGCTATCTTCCTTGAGACGGCGGCAACCCCGGGTGTGTACCAGACAGAGAAATCCTGCAGATGCCTCACTGGAACCTTCGAAACAATCTGGACCTTGCCCTTATAATATTCAGAATATCTGATGGCTTTCTGATTGTATTCTTCAGTTCTGGTAGTATCGTCCATTAAATCAATTCTTGAGTTTCCCGGCGCTTATTAACGTTGTCCATAAAATAATACCTTCGATTCGCTATTTGCCGAACAAATTTCAATAAATGGGGCTCAAAGGGTTTATTTTTATGCTTGGAATCACCATAATATGGAAATGAAGAATGTCAAACTTGACTGGGCACCCATATTAGAGGGACAGATCAAGAGCCTCGAATCACTTTACCCTGACATTCCTGTGAGAAAATCCTTTGAGGGCCTAATACAAGAATTAAATGCAAACAGACTGAAATCCAGGGTGATTCTCAGCGGGATAAACGTTTCTGCTTATGCATTTGTGGCCCCAAGCACAGATTATGGAGACAGGATTTATGGCTCCATAGGTTTCACAGACCCTTCATTTGCCACAGAAGAAAGACTTTCCAACCTGCTCGCATGGCTTGAGGACATGGCCAGGCTGCAGAGAAAGTACCTCATGATAGACAAGATGTTCAATGCAGAAGGGTTGGAGGAGAAGTACCTCCAGTCCCATGGCTTTACGAAATTCAGGAG
>JAJZOK010000055.1 GCA_021811525.1 Thermoplasmata archaeon
GAAAAGAAAATAACCGGCAGTGCTGCATGGATGAGATTTTTGTTGATGACTTTTATCAAAGTTGCATAATTTTGATAATCATTTTAAACAATATGCCGCATTTTCAACCAAATTAGAAATCTTTTTCAGAAAAAGGTCTTTTAGTTGAACAAAAAGATATAAATATAAAAAATTTGTAAAACTTTCAGGAGTAGTAAACTTCATGGCTAACAAGTCTAACAAGATCTCTTCTATCGCCTTCGGGGCGACTATCGGAACGACAATGGAATGGTATGACTTCTTCATTGCAGGTCTGGCTGCTGCAACCGTGTGGCCTATTGTGTTTTTTCCCACATTCAGTCCGGCCGCGGCTTTGGCTGCGTCGCTATCCTCGTATGTGGTAACCTTCATTACCAGGCCTATCGGCGGTTACATTTTCGGGCACTTTGGAGACAAGCTTGGCCGTAAATCGATGCTGGTATGGACGCTTTCCCTTATGGGGATATCCTCCTTCGGAATTGCCCTTGTGCCATCTTACTCCAGTATAGGGCTCTGGGGCCCGGCACTGGTGATTCTATTCAGGATTATACTTGGCCTGGGGCTCGGCGGAGAGTGGGGCGGGGCATCAGCCTGGATACTTGAGTTCTCTGCAAAATCAAGGCACAGAGGATTCTGGTCTGGGTGGGTCAATACTGCACTAGGTTTCGGAGTGGCACTTGCTGCAGGGCTTTTCACTCTGGTTCGAATCATCTCTCCAACCACCTTTGTGACCATCGGATGGAGAATTCCGTTTGTTATCGGCGGTTTTCTCATCGTCATAGGAATAGTCATAAGGTATTACCTGTCGGAGAGCCCGGTATTTGACATGCAGAAGGAAAAGGGCCAGATTTCAAGGGCACCTGCCGCAGAAGTCCTCAGGAAATATGCCAAAAAGATATTTACGCTGGGCTTCACCCTGAGTTATGTCATTGCAATCCAGTCTGGAGTTATTCTTGCATTTGCTGTCCCATTCCTCATTGGTGTTCACCATATGGACCCGACCGTGGTTTATTCAACAATAATCGTCGCTGCAATAGTGTCTGTGATAACAACCGAACTTGGAGCAATTTCATCTGACAGGCTTGGAAACAAGATCCCCCTGATAATTTCCATAATTCTCACAATAGCCTTCATCTACCCATACGTCCTGATGGTGGAAACCCTCAATATAGGGCTGATTTTCGCTGCCCAGGCAATACTTGGGGGTGTCTGTTTCTACGGCTATGGTGTTCTTGTCAGGCTCTTCGGAGGAAACTTCGAAACAAAGTACAGGTATTCCGGCGCTGGACTGGTTTTCCAGATCGGTGCCGCGTACGGTTCAGTGATTGCCATAATATTCCCTCTTGTGGGGGCCCAAAAAGGTGGCATTGGTGGAACCTATGTGGTGATTCTGACAGCGATTATGTGTATCCTATCCCTAATTCCGGCCGTTTTTATCAAGGGTGGGGATGTCATAGAGGTCCCAGCATAAGACAAGCAATAAGGCGATGGCCCCTGCGCCACGCCTTTCTATTTTTTCAGGTGCTTCCAAGCCAAGAATCATTCAATGCTTTAGATCTGTCATTGGGGAAGACCACTTATCCTGATTACTTAACTTAAACAATGCAATCCCGGAACCTGGTCGCCGGGGGATGTTCCGCAACTTCCGTCCTTTGGATGGGGCATTGTTTCCAATGTTTGCCTGACTGAAAAAAGCGAACTTAATGAGGCAAATACTTAATATTTGTAGACGCGTGGTAGAACCCATATGTCAAGTTTTCATGACAAGAAGTTGCCAAATGGACTCAGGCAGGATAATACTGCCCTGCTCGTTATCGACATGCAGAACGATTTTGTCAATGAAGGTGGCTATTTTGCAGGAGTAGGGCAAAATCTGAGCATTGTAAGGAAAACTATACCCAGCATAAAGGAAGCAATAGATTTCTTCAGGGAAAATGGGATGCTTGTTATATTCACACAAACCCTGCATTACAGGTTCACGAATTCGAGGAACTGGCTAAACCGGGAAGTTGTGGATTCTCCAGATCCTAAGATATGCATACCCGGAACATGGGGGGCAGA
The DNA here is from genome assembly GCA_021811525.1 of Thermoplasmata archaeon. The sequence continues at coordinate 2,080 of JAJZOK010000055.1, forward strand.
GATTATCAAAGAGCTTGAACCGGAAGATGGTGAACCCATTGTAATCAAGCACAGGTTTGATGCTTTCCTCAATACTGATTTGGACCTCATATTCCGGGCTAGAGGAATAAAGAATATAGTCATGGTTGGGACACAGACAAATATCTGTGTTGACAGCACTGCAAGAAGGGCCTACATGATGGACTATGTGACAATTCTACTTGAGGAGGGCGTATCGACGCCTAAGATGCACTACCAGCAGCCTATCCTTGAAAACTTTCACGAGAACTTCGGCTATGTGATGAATTGGGACAGGATTAAGTCGAATGTCGTTAGAGAAGGATTTCAGACCGCCCAGTGACTTCAGCCAGGGGAGAATCGTATTTTCCGGTATTCAAGGCAGGAAACCGGGAAAGGCTTTGTCGCTAGTTTAATGCATTCGGTTAATTTTAAAAATTAATGGAAGAAGGTCAAACCTTCTCCCTGAGTTTTTCCAGTCTTTTTCCAACCTGGTACTGTTCACCGTTAACTATTTTCTCAGCGTCATCCTGATATTCCTTGGGCCAGAAACCGAATGTCCTGCCATACCAGGGATCTCTCAGGTGAAGTTCAGGGAGGCCTTCCTCTTTCCATATTTCCACTGCCCTTTCCATATACTCCTTCTTTGGAAGTGATGTTGGAGGGTATGGAAACTTCCTTGTGGCATCTATGAGCATTGCTCCGGAACCCTGTGCTTCGGGAAAGTCCTTGTCTGCCCTGGAAGCCTCAGGGGAATAGGCTGAAAGATCCAGTTCTGGATATTTCCCCCTCACTATCTTCACATCCCTGTGCGGCTGCATGGCAAAACTCATGGCCCAGATCACAGAATCCGGGTCCCTGGGGTCAATGTCATCGTCCACCGCAACCACAATCTTTCCGTACTGCGGATCGAAGGCCGTGGCTGCATAGAGGGCCTGCCATGGCTGGGCCGGATGTGTTTTCTTCAATTGCACAACCAAATACCTTGCCTGGCTCATCTCCATCAATGCAACATCCTGGACCGCAGGGTTATTGCAGTCCGATTTGAGGAATTTCAGGAACACGCTTTCATATGCAATCTTCCTCATCACCGAACTCTCACTTGGCGGGAACTGGCTGATCACATGGGTGAAGATTGCGTCCTTCCTGTGGGTGATGCATGTAATTCTGAACTCCGGCCTGGGCACCACGTCAGTAGCCATGTATCCAGTGTATTCGCCGAATGCGTTTCCGGGCTCAACGTAGTCAGGGTCAATCTCTCCCTCAATGACTATCTCAGCATTTGCAGGAACTTCGATATCAACTGTCTTACACTTTACTAATTCAACAGGCTTGCCTGCAATTGCTCCAGCCACCCCAAATTCATCTACACCATAGGGTATCTTCGCCATTGCTGTGAACGCTATGTTTGGAGTTGCGCCTATTACAACTGCTGCCTGCAATTTCTTTCCGTTGGCCCTCGCTTTTTGCCAGTGCACATAGCCGTGGTTTGTCTTTGCAATTTCCCAGAGGACCTTGGTCTTTCCAAACAGGTGGGCAGAATAATTGCCTACGTTCCTGATCCCCGTTTCTATGTCCTTTGTGATGAAGGCTGAAAAGGAACTTCTTATCTGTCCGCTATAGCCTGGCACGTCAACCGGCACAGGAAACTCCTCAATTCCCATTCCGTCTTTCTCAAGGTCTGCCCCGGTAACAACAACCTCCTGAACCGGCCCCTCCTTAACAATGACTGGGGGAATTGGTTTGTCCAGTGCAGCAGCCCATTTCCTGCTGACTTCCTCCGGCTTGCAGTTCATTCCAAGGGCATAGATATCCCTGGAAGAAGCCAGAATGCCAGTGGCCACTTTCATGTTGTACTTCCTGCCCCTCGAATCCACGACATTCTCAAAAATGAAGCCTTTTCTTTGTTCTTCTGGCAATCCCCTGAACTGAAGCTTAACCAGGCTTGTAAGTTCCTTTTCCTTCACAATGGGCCTTTTAATGTGAACCAGTAGTCCCAGTTTATCCAGCTTTTCAAGATACTCTCTTAGATCTTTGTAATAAGGTGTATTTGCGTCAGCTGTCGGCATAAATATCAATATGCAATTTCGAAAACGTTATAAAAGCATTGGCTAATAGCTAATTTGGTTCAGTTAAAG
>JAJZOK010000029.1 GCA_021811525.1 Thermoplasmata archaeon
CGGAATTCTTTGTTGTCCTCGGTAAAACAGAGCTGGAGAGGGGACTGAAAGCTGCTGAGGATGTCTCTGATTCTATCAAGTTCAGCCTCACAGCTGAGGATTTCAGGGCAAGGTCCATGTCAGATTCCGAGGAATCAGAGATGGTTCTTACCAAGGACATGATCAAGGAAATTCAGTGCTCTACCCCAATAAAGAGTTCATACCCACTGGAATATCTCCTTAAGCTTGTGAAGTCCCTTGCCTCAACTGAGGATCTGAAACTCAGCTTCAAGGATGACTACCCGCTGACAATAGAGTTTAATTTTGGGCAGGGCAAGTCCACGCCGAATGCAATAAAAGGCTCGTTCCTCCTGGCTCCAAGGATGGAACAGTAACCTTTTTTAAATAATTTTTTTACAAATCACAAGCCATTAGAATTTCATCGGCAAGTTTGCCCTGGATCATTGCAATATTCCTGTGGCATCCTTCAATGTGGAAACCGAACTTGTTGTAAAGAGCAATTGCCCTCAGATTTGTATTCCATACACCCAGGACTATTTTCCTTATTCCATTTGCCTGCCTGGCCCATTCAAGTCCATAGTCCATTAGCGCGTTTCCCATCCCCTGCCCCCTGTTTTCCTTGACCAGCCACATTCCCAGATTCAGGACATGTGCTGTTTTTGGAGATCGGGAATATGGTGTCAGCACAAGGCCTCCTGTAAGCTTTCCCTCGGATTGGGCAACGCAAAACAGCATTTTTGTGCCATTGTGTTTCCAACGTTCGTTCCATGCCTCCAGTATGTCAGGAGTTGGTTCTTCTGTGTTAAGATAAATTATTTCCCTTGCCACTTGGGCATATGTTTCGATGGATTCCCTGAAATCTTCTGCCTCTGCGAGCTTGATGACAAAATCCTTCCCGTTCTTTCCGGTGTATTTCTTTGTGCCAATCACAGTATGAATTTGTGAACCGTTATAATAACATTTCTAAATTTCATGCAGAAAAAACGGGCGGGGAGGGATTCGGACCCCCGACCTGCAGCTTAGGAGGCTGCTGCCATATCCTGACTAGGCCACCCGCCCAGATGTTAGTCCATAATTCTTAGGTAGTATTTATTTTGAGTCATTTCCTGCAGTGCCACGGTTTGAACCTCCGTTAAAAACCTTGTAAAATATTGGCAACATTTTATTCGGTTCAGATTATGAAGATATTTAATATTTGAATCAATTCAAGAATGCCATGATATTAAGGGTCGAAGGCTCACGTAACAGGATTAATTTTTCCGCAGCACATTTCATTCCTTCCATAGAAAAATGCTCCAGGCTGCACGGCCATGACTATGCAGTGGATCTGGAACTTGAAGGCGAGCCGAAAGACGGCATTCTAATAGACTATGGCATAGTGAAAAGTGCCCTTAGAAGCTTAGTTGACACATTTGACCACAAGGTGCTTCTTCCGGAAAGCTCAAGCATTTCGAAGGTAACGTGCAACACCAGGGAATGCTTTGTAACTTATGGAGAAAAACAGTTCCGGTTTCCCGTCAGTGACGTATATATGCTCGAAAGGCAAATCACATCCAGTGAGATGATTGCCGATTACCTCGCAGAACAGATGAGGATCAAACTAAAGCAGTACAAGAATCTTAAAAAAATCAGGATTTGCGTTTATGAGGGCCCTGGGCAGTGCACGTGCCAGGAGCTGCCATTCAATGCAGAATGAAAAGGCTGTCTGCCTTCTTTCCGGTGGTCTTGATTCTGCAACTGTTCTTGCAATTGCCCTGTCAAAAGGCTTTGAGTGCCATGCAATCAGCTTCAGCTATGGTCAGAGGCACGAAAGGGAGCTCCTTTCATCGGGGAAAATCGCTGATCACTTTGGCGTGGACAGAGTCATTTCTGAGATAGACCTCAGGCATATTGCGAAGAGCGCACTCACAGGGCACGGAGAAGTACAGAGAAGAGAGCGTGATGAAATCAGCAATGAAATACCCAATACGTACGTTCCTTCCAGGAATATTATCTTCCTTTCAATTGCTGCTTCCTATGCTGAGAGTATTGGGGCCAGGCATATTTTCATTGGTGCCAATGCCATCGACTATTCCGGCTACCCTGATTGCAGGCCAAGCTTTTATAACGCCTTTGAACGCGCCCTCAATCTGGGGACAAAATCAGGCCTCGAAGAAGAATTCAGGATACAAGTTCCACTTCAGTTCCTTAAAAAGTCAGAAATTATCAAAATAGGAACTGAACTCGGTGTGCCATACGAATTGTCGACTTCCTGCTATGAAGGCGGCGAAGAGGCATGTGGGCAATGTGACTCATGCATATTGAGGTTGCAGGGATTCATGGAAGCAGGCTTGAAAGACCCTGTGAAATATAAGAATTATCCTGGCTTTTACCAGGATTACCTGAAAAAAATGGATTAGTTTGATGTTTTCAGGAAATCATCAACTTTCTGGCAGCTGGATTCGACTGATTCAACAGTTTTCACCCAAAGTGCCTTCTCATCGGGGTTGAAGTCCATGTCATAGATCTGCTCGACGCCATTTTCCCCAATCTTGATTGGTAGGCCAATGTAGATACCATCAGCGCCATAGTGCTTTGCATGGCTACCTGTAAGATAAGCTGCACAGGGGATGACTCTCTTCTTGTCCTTGATGATGGATTCAACCATTGCTGTGATGGAGATGCCTGGTGCATAATATGCGCTGCCAGTTTTGAGGAAATTGACGATTTCTCCTCCGCCGAACCTTGTCCTCTTGACAATCTCTTCGATCTTTTCCTTTGAGAGCAGAGAGGTAATGGGAATACCTGCAACATTGGAATACCTGATGAAAGGAACCATGTCATCACCGTGGCCACCAATGACAAAAGCGTTCACATCCTCCACTGATACAGAAAGCTCCTCAGCCAGGAATGTCCTGAACCTTGCGCTGTCCAGCGACCCGCCAAGCCCCATTATATTTTCCGGCTTAACTCCGGAAACTTTCTGGAAAGCGTATGCCATAACGTCAGCTGGGTTTGATACTATTACAACCTTAGAGCTTGGAGAATATTTTTTTACATTTTTTGCTATGGACGCCATGATTTCTACATTCTTGTTCAGGAGATCATCCCTGGACATTCCGGGTTTTCTGGCAAGCCCGGCAGTGATGACAATTACATCTGAATTCTCAAGATTCTTGTATGCTGAAGGATCAGCAGTGGTGAATCCTCTGACTTTGACATCGGCACCCCAGTGCGGGTTTCCTTCGAGGATATCCAGTGCCTTTCCTTCGGGCACTCCGTCTACCACGTCGAATAAATACACGTCACCAAGTTCTTTCAGTGCGAGGAACTGGGCTAATGAAGCGCCTACATTTCCTGCGCCTATAAGCGAAATCTTCTTTCGTACCATGGATAAAGGATTGTTGAAACAATCTTAAATTTGTTGGGCAATATTTAGGCAAGCTGATAACAATTACAATTTATCCAAAACGAAGAGGTTTGAAAGAAGGCAGCCATCATCAGCATCAGAGAACATTGTAATGCTGTATGGACCACGGATATTCCAATGATGATGGTGGAAATGGTTCTCAATATTCTCCGTTTCAATGAAAGTGAAATTCTCCCCATAAGGCGGGAATTTTCTTGCTCCCCTGAGAAAGAGTGTGCCACCGGGTTTCAGAACTCTGAAAACTTCTTTTTCATATGATGCCCACATTTCAAATGAGAGATTGTGCAGGCATCCCCTGTCCGAAACCATGCTGAACGTTGAGTCCCCGAAGGGGAGGCAATTGAGGTCAGCCTGGACAAATTTTGCATTAGACCTTTTCTCCAAGGCCTTATTAGTGGCAAGCTCGATGGCTTTGGAACTTATATCAATGCCCACAGAATTTTCAAAATATTGTGCTGCGAAAATTGTATCTTCCCCGCTGCCACAGCCAATATCAAGAAAATCCTTGCCATCTTGGGGATGCATTGCCGAGATATACCCTGCAAGCTCCGGCGAGGGGTGGGAAGAATCCCAATGTTTCCTGTAATCACCACTTTCATAGGCTGAATCCCAGTCCATCCAATTGCCCCCACATTGTAATTTTGTGATATTGCATGCGACATATATTGCTTTTCTTTTGGGGTACAAGTGTGTTTAAAAACCAGGAAAATAGCTTATGTGAGGACTAATCAACCACAATTCATCATTTTATCTGGTGAGTGAACCATGGAATTGGCAAGAAGATCG
>JAJZOK010000045.1 GCA_021811525.1 Thermoplasmata archaeon
TACCTTGTCCTTTCCTGAAAAGTTCCTCTATCTCCTCGAGATCCGGTATGCGCAGGTAATCAATGTTATGCGCGCCTCGTTTTTCCTTTGATAGGTATGGCCCCTCGCATCTTATTCCAAGAACCTTGGCTCCTTGCTTCTGGTTGTGAATTATGTTATGGTATTTCCTGAATTGCTCAAGTATGGAATCCAGGGGAAGTGAAACTAGTGATGGGACGAACGAAGAAACACCTGTGGCGTACAGTTTCTCGCCCCATTCCTCAATATCTTGCTGTTCACCGAAATAAGCGTCGATTCCAAAATACCCGTGTGTATGGATATCAGAATATGCAGGGAGAAGCATGTAGTCCTGAAGATCATAATCTAAATAATGACCAGAAGATTCTCCTACAGATTCTATGAGCCCTTTGTTTAATGATATAATCGAATTATCCAGGGAATTTTTTCCTGTATGTATTTTCCCGGCTCTTATGCTATAGGACTCAGACAATTCTTCTCCTCATTGTTCTTTCTGCCTTAATTTTTGTGCCTCTTTGAAAAATAGTACTCTCAATAAAGGTGAAACTGTTTTGTATTCTCCCTGAAATCGTCCTGTTCTGCTTTCCAGCTATGCATGATTTTATCGACGGAAGTACCCGATTCAAGCATCTTGTAGAGTTCATCAGAACCATACAGCCTTGAAAGCTTTTGCCTGTTGATGTTAACAGAATCTAATTCATGGAGCTTAACAAGAATCGTTAATGCTAATCTGAATGGATCATATTTTTTCCTGTCTGTGATGTGAATGAAATAGCCATCAACAAGTTCTCCGCCAAAAGGATCCAGTGTGGGCCTGTATTTTGTTCTCCTCAGCACCACACCTTCCTGGTAATGGTCAAGATCCGGGAAGCCGGGTTTGCCAAAGAAATGAAACGGGTAAGGTGTGCCTCTTCCCACTGAGAGATCGGTTGCTTCTAGCAGGCAGAGACCGGAATAAGTTATCACTGAATTCATGTCTGGAAGATTCAGCGAGGGCGGGATGAACCAGCTGAATATATCGTCGAAATAGTAACTTCTTGAGTAATCTGTCATCTTTACCACCTTAACATCAGCGCTGAATCTTCTGTTGAAGAAGAGTGCTAATTCACCGATGGTTAATCCGTATCTTGAAGGCAAGTTGTCTGTGCCTACGAAAGAACGGAACTCTTCCCTGAGGACAGGGCCATTTATGTCTTTGGAATTGAGCGGATTGGGCCGGTCCAGAACATACAGAGGAATATTGTTCTCACTTGAGGCTTCCACTGCATTGTACAGTGTTGAAATAAAAGTGTAGAACCTTACACCTGCATCCTGGATATCATAAACGAGAAAATCCAGGCCATCTAAGTCACTCATATTAGGCTTCATCCTGGATCCGTAAAGGGAAGTAGCTTCTATTCCCCTGTAAGAAGAGTCATCTATTTCCGCACCATTTGACTCTGTGCCATAAAGGCCGTGTTCTGGCGTGAAGACTTTCCTGATGTTGAAACCTTTGGATATGAGAAAGTCAATGTTTGGTTCAAGTTCGCTTGTTACGCTGCCTATGTTGGTGATCAGACCCATTCTTCCTGCTGGCAGGTTTCCTTTTGCATTATCTATCCCTAAGTTGAACATCATTCAGCCCCTATTGCCCCTTGTAGAGTTCGTGCATGGTGAAAAGCCTCTGCTTTATGGCTTCTACGTCTCCATCAGATATGCCTGAAAAGAAATGCCTGGCAAGTTCCATTGATTTTTCCTCCATTATGTCCGTTCGCATGAAATCGAAACAGTGGGTAAAGTCAAACTTGTAGCCTGGGCCGAAACACTTCTGGAATATGAATTCCGATCGTTCCATGTGATAGCAGGAACTCACTACGTATATTATTTTGGGCAGGAATTTTCCATGGACTTCCATCATACAGAACACACCGTTGCCTATGGTATCCAATGCCTTTTCTTCAAGGATTATTGAAGTTTCAGGAACTCCCTTTGAGAGGCAGTATTCTTTCATTACCTGTGCTTCTGACTTATTCAGTGCATGATTGGTAATTCCACCGGAAAGGAGCAGCTTTGTGTCAGAATTAAAGAGCTTGATGGCAACGTCGAGCCTACCCTTGAGTTCATCGTGTATTTCATTTCCGTTTACCCTGCTTCCCAGTACGATTATCAATTCCATCTGATTCTGGCTCTAACCTTGAATAAACAGGACTCTCTTAAGTCTTGACCTGCTGCCAAACTTGATGGATTGCAAGATCAAATTGCATCACTCCATGACATCATTTATAGGTGACATGACATTCTTTTTCAGAATTGGATAGTGTACCATACGCAGTAAGTGAAGCATTGGACGAAGACTTCGATGACATTATGAGCTACCTGAAAAGTAAACTTCCTTTTTCAGTAAACATGGCTGCATCAATCAGGGACCACCGAGAAAGGTGCAGAGTGCTTGTTGCTCGCCAAGGTAACCTCATTGCAGGTGTTCTTGTGGAATTCCATTCTACCTATAACAGCCACATCTGGCTTGACCCAATCATCTGGATGACGGGAAATTCGGAAGTCTCTTCTATACTGTTGCGTGAGAGAGGTTATGGCCGATCTATTATCATTTCCCAGGCAGATTTCTCATCACTAATTCCAACTGAAATACCTGCAATTAGAGTCTTTGAGGAATTCTTTATGTCTGTTCGCCTGGAGAAATTCTCGGGAAAAGAGATCACTCCCGACGTTAATGTTAGGCGCCTGGAAATATCCGATGCTGATGATTCACTGAAGCTATCAGGATACAATGTTGAGTTGATCGATCAAATAACCAGGGAAAAGGAAGAGAATTTTCTAAAGGAGCGGTTTTGCTTTGGCCTATATGCAAATGGCCAGCTTGCATCGAGAGGGGCAATTATGTCCATAACAGATGACTATGCCTCTGTCGGGGCATTTTTTACATTGAAAGCTCTCCGAAACAGAGGATATGGCTCAACTATTGTTTCTGAAGTGATAAAACAAGCTTCTTCTAAATCACAGAGTGCCTGCCTGTTGGTAAGAAGCACCAATGACAATGCAATTTCCCTTTACAGTAAACTTGGGTTTGATGTTGTAGGGAAAGCTTACTTCACAGACTTAGGAACGGGCCTAATGCCTTGACATTTATGCTCTTTTTCTGAATTCAGTCAATATTTCCCGTGATCAAAATCTGAAAGCGATGCAAGCACTCTGAATGTATTGTATGCCTGAAGCATGTTTTCTGCCATTGCAGCCACTGTGTATCCATCCAGCCTTCTTATTCCATTGAAGATCATGCAGTTATCGGCCATAGCAGGATTATTGAACTCAACTTTCACTTCTACTGCCCCTTTCACCTTAAGAATGGTGCCCTTCCTGGAAATGGAACTCCTGGAAGCTTCCCTGAGTGCATCCAGGGCTGCATCCATTGAAAGAGAATCCGCAGAGTACCTGGACAAACCTTCCTTTAAAGACACAAATTCACAGTCCCTGAGGTATTCCTGTGCTTCTTCCACTGCTTGCTTGTCTCCTGCAACCATCTTAACCGGAACGTTAAATTCACCTGCAACTGCTGATGTCAGGTAGGTTTCCCCGGCTTCAAAACCGTTTATGTAAACTCGGTGGATGTTTGTTGAATAAGTATGGCTGAGTACTCCGTCAAGGGTGCCAGCCCTGCTGTGGTATCCAAGCAGAACAAGTGCTTCAGTATCCTGCACGCCCTGAGCCATGCTCAAAGGCTTTGGCCAACCGAGAATCACCCTAGCCCTGCGGTCAATGGTTGAGGCATCGAGGTTCCTGTTTCCATCATGGGCATCCACTGCCTTTACTTCAGTTGCTCCACCAAGATACAGGCCTTCTATGACAGCGTTTGTGCTCTTTACCATGGCTTCCTTGCCTACCTGGTAATCCCTCTCCCCTGGCAGAACCTGGGTACCGTATGTTACACCTTGGAGACCTTCAGCATCAATGGAAACTAGGACTTTCATGCTCTTCCATCACTTTGATTCATAAAAGGATCGTTTCATTGCTTTCCACTGTCTTGCACCCGGAAATTCTTTCCATTGCCACACAGCCCGTAACTCCAATGGAATAGATTGTGCCGGGAGAGAGCGGGACTCTCTCAACACCAGATGGAAAATCCTTTGCTTTCAGCAGGCTTGAGGAAACAACTGCAGAGCACCTGTCTCCCTTAACTAGATACAGGCGATGGTACAGATCAAAATTCCTGGCATCTGAATATACATAGGTTTCCCGGGACTGAGTTTTCCTGTTGACTGCAAGGAATAAAATGTTGAGCCCTGATTTTAAGGAGTCAGTTGAGTATACCTCTTCAATAGCAGTCCTGAGCTTCTCCATCGGGGTTCCTGGGAATTTTCCTAGCATGTTCAGGAAGACCTCGCTGTCTGATCTTGTTTCCTTGAACTCCCTGGTAAATTGGTTTGTAAGCTTTGTCTTGTCTATCCAGCCATTGTGGGCAAGATACACATCGTAATCATCAAGGGGCAGATGGAATGGATGTGTGCTGGTCAATGTGAGAGGTTCCCCAACTGTGGCATTCCTTGCATGTATCATGCGAATGTCTCCCCCGAAGCTATTCTGGTATGACTGAAATATCGGATCCAGGAATTTCTCGAATCTTAGAAAGCGGGTTCCTGAATCCACATACCCCCAACCGTCCTTGTGGTCAAGAAACTGTTTATGCTGAAGATCGTGAAGAGGATCATTCCTGCTCACCTCCCTCAGAGATTTTAGGAGGGAGTCGAACACTTGCTCGTTGTTTCCCGTGAAGAGAAGCATCCTGCACATTGGGTACAGCTACCTTATACAAGGATAAAAATTCTTTCGGCTTCCATGGGAAGCAATGAAAAGGAATAATTAGTCAATGTCATCCCTTTTCAATGAAAGGCACCGAAGACAACAATCCATTTTCGAGAGACATCGACCAGTGGTCAACCCTTGATGTTGCAACTTTCATACATCTTTCAGATTCATTCGCCCTTCACAGCATTTACCCACAGCTAGAAAACATTGCAAAGGTCATAGACAGATGCCTCGAATCCATTGAAAATGGCGGGAAAGTTGTTTATGCCGGTGCCGGCACCAGTGGGAGAATAGCTGTCCAGGATGTTGCTGAGCTGAGGCCAACTTATGGAATTGGCAAGGACATGTTTGATTACATTATGGCAGGAGGAGACGAAGCCATTCGGAAATCCATTGAAGGTGCTGAAGATTCCCCGGAGGCGGCTGAAAATGCCCTGATGGAGAGGAACTTCAACAGCAATGATGTCCTGGTTGGCATCACCGCTTCCGGAACTACACCTTATGTCATAGGGGCACTGAAATATGCAAGATCGGTCAATGGCTTTGCAGTTTCTATCACCAACAACATGGACAAACCTGTCAAGGAAGTGAGCGACATTTGCATTGAGATACTTTCCGGCCCTGAAGTTGTCCAAGGCTCAACAAGGATGAAATCCGGCACAGCCCAGAAGATGGTTCTCAATATGATATCAACCAGCGTTGCGATCAAGCTCGGCTATACGTACAAGAACACCATGATGAAGATGCAGTCTTGGTACAACGAAAAGCTGAAACTCAGGGCAAAGAGGATGATCGTGCAGGAATTCCATGTTTCGGAGAATGAAGCCCAGAATATTCTTGAGAAATACTCCTACAAAATCGATGAGGCTTTCAGGTACTTTTCAGAAAAGGCGCAGAAGTAAAAGCAATCAATATCAAGCACCATACCACTAAATTATTTTATTACCCAAATGGCATCCTATGGCATGATCAAGCAAATTTCTTACAGAAAGCTTGAACTTCCAATGGTTAAGCCATTCAAGATTGCACTTGGTGCGACCAACTCTTACGAAGGCTTTCTCGTTTCCATTACCACTGATGATGGAATCACCGGATATGGGGAGGCAACCACTACTCCTTTCATCACAGGGGATACCTTAGGATCGATAGAATATGAACTCAAGTTCTTCTCAGAGGTCCTGGCTGGAAAAGAAGAGTCCCCTGAACAGTTGAACGAGTTGATGAAGAGCCTGCTTAAAGGATCTAAAGCCAGCAGAAATGCCATAGACTGTGCTCTCTGGGATATTATAGGAAAAAGGGCAAAAACCAATGTGAGAAAACTGCTCGGAAATTACAGGAAAAAGATAAGCACATCATATACCGTTGATCTTGTTGAGCCTAAACTGGCCAGAAAACAGGCTGAGGATCTATTGTCTCATGGAATCCAGGTTTTCAAGATCAAGATGGGCAGCGGTTTGGAACAGGATCTTGAACGTGCCAGGGTAGTCAGGGAAGTCATAGGGCTGGAAAAAATGGTCTACGTGGATTTCAATCAGGCATACACTGCACGAAAGACCATAGAGATATCCAGGAAGCTTGCACCCCTGAATATTGAATTCCTGGAACAGCCTGTGCCTATGCATGATATCAGGGGATTGAAATTTGCCAGGCAGCATTCAGATATCCCAGTTTTTGCAGATGAAGCTATATTCAGCACTGACGATGTAGTAAATGTGCTTGAAAATGAAGCTGCGGATGGAATCAACATCAAGCTCATGAAATCCGGCGGAATAACTGAAGCAATCAAAATGGCAAGCGTTGCTGAAGCCTATCGCGCACCCGTCATGATTGGCTGCATGGTGGAAACAAGGGTCGCAAATACTGCGGGCCTCGCTGTTGCGCTTTCCAGATCTGCAGTGAAATACAGCGATCTCGATGGATACAGCAGCATCATTGAGGATATTGCCACGGACGGGATAACTTTGACAAATGGAGAAGTGTCAGGACCAGACATCCCCGGTGTTGGAGTGAGCCTCAAGGAAAAATATGCAAAATAAGGTTATTTCAGGGATAAAATAGATTAGAAGAAGCCAAGGGCTCTGTAAATAGAGCCCATCAGATTCTCTTCCTTTGACGAGTATGCAGCTATATAACCAATGCTTTGGTCAATAGCCCCCAGATCCTTAGATATGCTTGTTGAAATGAATACAGAAGTCTCATTTTTGCATATTTCATTGACCCGGTGAATCCTGTCTTTTACATGCTCATTCCTACCAACAAGGATGACCTGGAAATTCTTCACTTTGATTTTTTCAAGTTCTTCAAGTGAAACCGACTCGAAGTCAAGATTCAGCTTCTCGAGATTTTCCTTGACAGCTTGGGCAGAACTCTTCAGTTCTGACACCTTGCTCTCAGGTTGTGTGTCCAGGAATACGAGGTAAAAATGTTTTCTTGGATCTATCCTGAGGTTTCTCCTCACTGCATTATTGGAAACAGCTACGCTCTTCAGCAACTCTGCAGGAGGTACAAATTTTATTCCCTTCTGTAATGGAATGCACTTAAGCCTCTGGTACTTTTCTTTGGCTTTTGCAGGATCAATATTCTTGACATATTCTGCCAGTTCCATACCTAAATCCAAATCCCCGGCTTCCACGAGATCTGCAAGTTGTCCCACAGAGTGCTCAACAATTTCCTTTCTGGAATAATTGTTTGAGAGCGCTTTCATGTCCACCGCATCAGTGAGCATGATGCCGTTAAAGTGAAATTCTTTCCTGAGAAGTTCCTGGACTGGTGCAGAAAGGGATGCAGGCAGGTCACTATCAAGGGCTTCGTAAAGTACATGAGAGAGCATTACTGTCTTTGCACCTGCCTCAATCGCTTTCCTGAATGGATAAGCCTCATTGAGGATTGCTTCCCTGTGCCTTGTATCTCTTGGCAGGACTAAGTGAGAGTCCTCAAGGACACCACCGTGTCCAGGGAAGTGTTTAGCAGTGGCGGCGATTCCTGCTTCCTGTAGCCCCTGTACAAAAGAGGAACCGTGCATGGCAACCTTTTCTACGTCCTCAGAGTAGCTTCTTTCAAGGATAACCTGATTGTAACTATTAAGCATATCAAGCACTGGGGCAAGGTTCCACCTGATGCCTGATTCATAAAGCTGGTAACCCGTGAGGTTTCCTACATATCTTGTAAACTCCGGATTGTCATAATTCCCGAGGAAGTAGTTGCTTGGGCTGTAGTCAAGCCAAGGAATCCTTACCACATTCCCGCCTTCCTGGTCAACTGCAATGACAGGCGGATCAATGCCTTCCTCCACTTTGTAAAGGTGGTTCACCTCATGTACTAAATCCTTCAGGTCAGAAGACGTTGTGAAATCCGCTCGAAAAAAGACAACAGAATATGGGAGAAGTCTCTTTAGGGCTTTAAGTGCTGATTCCCTGTCTGGGTATCCCCGTATTCCGGATTGTATTAGCATCCCAGGGCGCATGGTAATTGACAACACTTAGTTGTATTTTAACGAACTTGCACTCCCAGATGCGGGTCGATGGATAAAGCAACGAGTATTTTTTATGATCGTACCAATTAGCAGGATCGTGAAGATAATTGGCATCAGCGTAGCTGACATTCGTGTTGAACCAAAATTTGAAAGCGAAAGGGATTCACAGCTGATCTATGGTGAAGAGGTACAGGTCCTGTCAGATCATGGGGAGTTTGTAAAGATAAGGGGGAAAGACGGGCTCTCAGGGTATGTGAAGATGAGGCTCATAGATGATGGCGACAGAAGGGAATTCAAGCTTAAGCACTACTATGATGCCGGTACCATGAAATTCCCATTCGGGTCTTACCTTTCCACAAGTGATGTAGAAAAATACAAGGTGCCCGAAGATCTGCTTGTTAAAATAACAGATTACAACTTTAAGGTAACAGAACTTTCTAAGATGTTCCTGACGATCCCATACCTGTGGGGCGGAACCTCAGACTTCGGATTTGATTGTTCAGGAATGGTACAGAGGCTCTACAGGTTTGTGGGAAAGGAGATCCCAAGAAATGCAGACCAACAGAGGGATTTTACTGAAACAGTCCCTGACTTCGATTCAGCAAAGCCTGGGGACCTTGTATTTTTTGAAGGCCATGTGGGCTTGTATCTTGGAGATGGGAAAATGATTCATGCCAATGGGCATTCTGCTTCTGTATCAGTGGATGATCTTTTCCAAGAGAGTGAATACAAAAAAATGCTCATGTCTATTTTTGAAAAAATTGGAAGAGTGAAAAATAGCCTTTAAAAAAATATGGCTAAATTCCCACTATTTCTTCTTCGTATACTTGAGAAAAACAATAGATCCAATAGCAGCAATAATTATGACACCACCAATGGCAAAAAAAGCCAAATACGCCGTTATGGGAACTGAACCGGAGTAAAAGGTGAATGAAGAAGTTGCAGTTCCGTTAGATCCTGAGGAGTCAAGTACTATATTGTTTGTACCTGATTGGGGCATATAGTTGAGAGTCTGATTATTTGAAATGAGTTTTCCATTATCATACCAAGAATAGGTGTAATTTCCAATCCCCACTCCGTCAGGAAAAGAGCCGATTAGAGTTACCATGTGTCCTTTTGGAGTCGTTGTAAAAGAAAACGAGGTGGAAGCCTTAATTGGATTTCCCCCTGAAAGTACGGTTATTGCTACGGTGTGCACTGAACTGAATGTTGGCATGTGAATGTAAAGCGATGAAACGTTCTGCCCGTTCAATGTATCCATTCCGTAGAAACTGATATTGGGGTCGCCAAGGTATGGTCCTGGAGCATATTGCCATTTTCCAGCTGGATCTGTCTGCACGACGGTCCCTCCACCGATGTACAACATGGCATGACCCCCACCTGCTCCGCCATCAGCAACCATGTCTCCTGGTGAGAGAAACCAAGCTGGGTACATGCTATCATTTGTGACGTAATAGATTGAAGCAAGCGGGGAGCCCTGGTAACTGGCTGGTATCGGCTGATAACCCAAGGTGGATTCCACCGTGGAATTCGTAGAAAACAAGGAAATATGATATCCTGCAAGGAAGTCCACAAGCCTGTAGACCCCGACAATTCCATAGCTTCCCACAAACGCTCCTCCATCATATCCAACTAGATTGTCCCCAGGCGGGTTAGTTGCAAGTGTTGTTAATCCTCCCGCAATAAGGGCTTCAGATACGAAATGTGCACAGTCCTCAGAATTATAGAAATAATCGAGGTTCTTCTGCAGCTGGGATTGGTTAATTCCTGATGGGTAATACTTCTGGTGGTAATACTTTGAGTCCACCAGATTAGCAAAGTTTACTGCATTAGATGGATCATAGTGATAAAACGAGTACCCAGGTGGTATGGTGGCTGTGCTACTTTGTACAAATGGCGCTGCTTCAGTAGATTGGAGGCTGGAATTGCCTGCACCAAGAGAAGTGAGGAGCAGAATAATTGCGAGTGTTAATGCCGAAAGAGCTACAATAAATTTCGTAACTTTCATTCAAAAAATAACAGATTAATGTATTTTAAGCTTTCATTCACAGAGTCACTAAAATTGGTCTTTTCTTGATGTAACGTGATAAGATATTGACTGCAAAATGAAAAAAAAGGAAAAAATATTGGGTAGAATTTTGAAGACCTATCACACAGGATGGAAACAGGCTACATAGTGACCAGGTTCTATCTCAGTCAGTTCAGGCCTTTCATGTTCACATTTCTCAGTCTTGAAAGGGCATGAATGTGCAAATGAACAACCTTTGATTCCTCCGTTGTATGCATTGTAGTCAATATCGGTTGCACGCTCAGTAGGTGATAGCCCCTCAAGTTCAGGCACTGATCTGATTAGAATAGCTGCATATGGGTGCCTTGGGTTTGCTGTTACTACTTCAGACGGCCCGTATTCCACGATCCTCCCAAGATTCATGACTGCCATTTTCTCTGATATGTACCTGGCAGTGGCAAGCTCGTGTGAAATGTAGATCATGGAAAAATTGAATTCCTTTTTCAGGTCTGACAATAGATTCAAAACTTGAGCGCTAATGGAAACATCAAGCATTGAAGTCGGCTCATCCGCAACAATGAATTTTGGATTCAGGATGAGTGCCCTGGCTACTGCGACCCTTTGCCTCTGTCCGCCGGAAAGTTTCCTTGGGAAGAGGTCAAGGAAAGTCTCTCCCGGTGAAAGGCCCACCTTGTCAAGCATCCTGGAAACTCTCTTTCTGATTTCATCTGCAGTGAGTTTTATTCCTTCTTTCTCCTCAACAGCCTTCTTGTTTATGAGAAGCGGCATTGCGACAGTCGAGTAAATTGTATCATAAGGGTTAATTGAAGAATAAGGGTCCTGGAAAATCATTTGCGTATTTCTCCTGAATTCCTTGAGTTTGTTTCCCCTAATACGTCCAACTTCAGCGCCCTCAAACTTGATACTTCCTTTTGTAGGCTGAAGGAGTTTTACCGCAGTCAGGCCCAAGGTAGTTTTACCACTGCCGCTTTCTCCAACTATGGAGATGCTTTCTCCTTCCTTAAGGGATAGATTTACACTGTCCAAAGCGTAGTTTAGAACATGGCCGGACTTGAATACCTTTGAGACATTCCTGAAGACAAGTATTGCATTTTCATCACTAAATATCTCCTGTGCATGCGATGATAAGGTTTCGTTCTCCATCTAATTCGACTCCTTCAAATTTAAAGCTGCTTTTACGACATCCAGGTCTTCCTTTGCCCTGATGCACTCTGCAAAATGGTCTTTCTCTAAGGCAATCCTATCAAGGTTATAAGTGCGGCACGCATCTATCCGCACCGGACACCTTTCATAGAAGCTGCAACCACTAATGCCTTTACTAAGGTCTGGGGGGCTGCCTGACAGTGTAGCCAGTTTCTGTCCACGAGGAGTGCTTGTAGTGATGATTGACGATAACAGGAGTTTGGAATATGGGTGCCTTGGGTTTGCTATAATCCTTTCTCTTGGCCCCAGTTCTACCAGTCTCCCAGCATAAAAAATGCCTATTCTGTCTGCAACAGAAGCAGCGACCCTGAGGTCGTGAGTTATGAAAATGATGGAGAGATTGAGATTCTTTTTGAGGTTGTTAAGTTCAAGAAGCACTTCCTTCTGGACCACAACATCAAGGGCAGTCGTTGGTTCGTCAGCAATCAATAATTCGGGTTCGCACGATAGTGCAAGGGCTATGCATACCCTTTGCTTCATTCCTCCACTTAGTTCATGAGGGTAGAGCCGCCTTACTTTTGGTCCCAAACCTGCCAATTCGAGATAATGATTTATTCTCTCGCTGAAATCGTCCTCTATATTATGGGCTTCGAAAGTTTCCTTGAACTGATCCTCAATCCTCATGACGGGGTTAAGGACATTCATGGCAGACTGGAAAACCATAGACACCTTTTTCCACCTGAATTTCCTAATTTCAGGAAGTGAAAGGTCCAGAATCGAAACGTCTCCATCCGTATCATGAAATATCATTTTGCCATTAGATATTTCATTGGGGTCCTCGATGAGTCTCAATATGGAGAGCCCAAGGGTCGATTTTCCAGATCCAGACTCGCCAACAAGAGCAATAGTTTCCCCCCTCCTTACTTCTATGTCAAGGTTTCTAATTGCCTTGACAGTCTTGGTCTCAGTTCTGTAAAGAGTCACCAGATCTGATATAGTAAGTATATTCTCACTCATATTGAACCAGACCTCTTTCCAAAGACTTCGTTTATTCCACTACCCAGGATATTGGCAGCGATGCCAAGTACTGCGATGGACACACCTGGAGGTATAATCCACCACCATGCATTATAAATCACAGCATTCTGGTTCTGAGCGTAATAAAGCATAGTTCCCCAGTTTACTGAAGCGAGATCGCCCAAACCGAAAAATGCCAACCCAGCCTGAGCCACAATTGCTCCGACGAAAGCGTATATGGCATTGATAATGATGAGAGGCAACACAAATTTGAGTATCTGGCTGAACACAATTTTGTATCCAGGCATTCCTGACAGGATTGCTGCTTTTATGAATGGCCGTTCCCGTATTGTAAGGGTTTGAGAACGAATCACTCTTGACATGAATGGCCAGCCCAGAATACCCAAAATGAATATTGTACTTGTTACAGTGGGCTTGAAGTAAGTGGAAAGTATGACAAGCAGAGGAAAAGTTGGCAAAATGAGGAGTATATCCACCACTCTCATTAGCAAATTATCGACAATTCCGCTGTAGTAGCCTGAAATCAAACCTACCAGTGTGCCAATGAACACCGTAATCAATGCAACCATGGCACCAACCCAGAGAGAAACACCTGTACCATACATAAACTGGCTGAATACATCGTGTCCACCATAATCTGTTCCAAGTAAATGTGAAATGCTTGGCTGAAGGTAAGAAGCAAAATGGTCAGAGAACGGGCTGTAAGGGGTGAAGAATCTGCCATATAATGCCATGGCTATAAACACAATGAAGACGTAGATGCCCAGCCTCGCTTTCTTGTTTTCATACAGGCTCCTTAAAATGCTCTCTTTTCCAATTATTGTATCGCCGATGGATCTAGGTTGCGGGATTTGTACATCAAAGTTTTCTATCATAGGTTATTTCAACTCCACTCTAGGGTCAAGGAACGCGTATAGCAAATCCGCAGCGAAATTGGCAATGATGACAGTTATTGTAATCATTAGAAATACCCCATCTACTAGAGGATAATCGTAAGAAGTAACTGCATTATACAAGAGGTAACCCACACCCTGGTAACTGAATACAACTTCAACAAAAAACGCTCCTCCTACAATGTACCCAAAAGCCAGAACAATATGTGTAGTAACTGGAAGTACAGCATTTCTTGCTGCATGTTTCTTCTCAATAATTCTCTGCGGGATTCCTTTTGCCTTTGCCATCAGAAGATAATCTTCCCGGTTCTGATTGACCATTGTATTGCGCATTGTCAATGCAAATGAAGGGAAAGTTGTGATAACAATGGTGATGATTGGAAGCATTGCATGCTGGGCAATATTTAAGATGTAATCCAGGGTGAAACCGGGAATTGCTGCGATTGACACAGATCCCCCCAATGGGAATATAGGGATCATGAAAGCGAACAATAATAGGAATATTATAGCCAGCCAGAAGTATGGCAAAGACGTCAACCCTATAAAGAGTGATGAAACAGCGGATTCACTCTTTGATCCCGCTCTCCAGCCCATGATCCTACCGAAGTACACTCCAAGGACCGATGAAATCAGCGTGGAGGTCCCAAGCAAGAACAGTGTCCATGGAAGATGTGTGACTATGAGATGCGCCACTGTGTCAGGATAGTTTGAAAATGAAACCCCAAGATTCCCATGGAATAATTCAACTATGTACCTCTCAAACTGGTATAAAAGGCTCCCCTTGAGTCCAAATTCCTGCTCAAGAAGTTGCACTTTACCTGGAGGAAGGTAATGATAATTTGCAAAGAGAATTACAGCAGCGGGATTTCCTGGAATTATCCTAGGAAGCAAAAAATTTAGAACAATTGCGACAAAAGCTGTCCCAAGTGCGTAAAGACTTCGTCGTAATACATATCGACCAGTAATCATGACATATTCTACCTCGTAATTTACATAATATTTTTAAAAAAAAAATAAAAAATGGAGTAAAGATTATTTCTCTTCCTTACCGCCTTTCTTGCCCCTCATTGTTAGGCCAACTATGGCAGCTATGACTACAACAGCAGCTATTCCGCCACCTATGTAATATATCATATTGCCACCCAGACCACCAGTTGAGGTAGTGTTAACTGGGGGTGAACTGACCACAGTAAGCTGCAGGAGGTTGTATGGGTCGTCGATAGACAGGTTGGAGACTTCTCCAGTGACCCTAGCATTGTTATATGCAACGTAGTTGAATGCATTGGACAATGGAACCATCGGGACCTGCTGGTCTATGACCTGCTGGACTATTGAAAGGTTCTGTTCAAGCTGGGCAAGGGTTGTTGCATTCTTGCTGAGATTCAGGTATTTGTCCACTGTGGCGTTGGTATAGTTCTCAAAGTTCCAGCCACCGTTGATAAAGGCTCCAGTTGAGTTATAGTATCCTTCGTATGCCTGCTGCAACTGTATGTATGGGTTTGTCACTGAAGGTACATATCCAAAGTATGTAGTCTGAATGAAGTTAGACAAATTCAGGTCTTGTGAAACCCATGTTCCTATTGGAATGACATCGACCTGTGCATTAATGCCTGCTGCCTGAAGCTCGTTTGCTATTGTTGTGCCAGATGCTACCCAATCAGCAACTGCTGATGGTTCCTGAACAAGAAATTGTACCATTGCGCCAGTCTTATTGTTTACGAAGAACTTACCGCCGGCCGGTATGTGGTATCCTGCCTTTTCGAAGTACATCTTTGCCAAAGAAACATTGTACTGGTAGTATGTCAGATTCTTTGCCCAAGCATATTTCATAATGCCCGGGAGACCACCGAATGACATGTTGTTCTTTCCAGCCTGACCAATTCCATCTTCGTCTTTCTGCATAATGTATGACTTGTTCAGTGCATATGAAACACCGATTCTGAAGTTGGTGTTGTTGAACGGTGCAACCTTGTCATTCATCCAGAGATAGAAGACATACGGTGCAGCTTCCTTGACATTCGTGATGTTGGCCTGGGTTGTCAATGCATTATAGTCGCTCAGTGCAGGGTTGACTGCAGATATTGCTCCCTTTTCCAGTGCAAGGTCTGCTGTTGCAGTAGATGTGTATTTCTGAACATAGTAGGTACCTATGTGCGGAACGCCCATCCAGAAGTGTGGGTTGGGTTTGAGTTCAGCACCAGCTACATTTATGTTTGACAGTACGAATGGCCCAGCTGTTATTTCCTGGCCATATGGTCCCATGTTAGTATAGCCGCCTATTTTGCCAGGGTTTCCATTATCATAAGCGCTCCAGGCAGATGGTACGATTGTCTGGGTAGCTATGTACTGGAACCAGAGAATGTTCTGGCTGGACAATAGGAATGTCACTGTGGTGTTATCAGGAGTTGAGACGCTCTTTATAACAGGGGTGATTCCATTGAAGTCTAGGGTCTGGTTATCCTTTAAGATCTGGAATGTAAATGCAACATCCTTAGAAGTTATCTGACCAGCAGGGGTTGTTCCATTTACCCACTCGGCGTTGGGGTTCAAGTGGAATGTGATAGTTTCGGTCCCATTGGCGTTGTTTGAGGTGCTCCAAGAGGAGGCAAGCCAAGAGGTAAAGTTACCACTGGGCCACTGGTATGCCAGTTGAGTTGCATACATATCCTTCACCAGGATTGTCGCAAGGCTGTTAGATGCTGTCAAGGGATTTAAGTCGGCCACTGAGGTGTCAACTGCTGAACCAAAAATAAAAGTTCCACCGGAATTCGTATTGGTTGCCGCGTTGGATCCGGGGAGTGCAGCTGAGAAACCAATGGCCACAAATGCAACGACTACAAGAGCCGTCGCAAGTTTAAGACCTGTGATTTTCATTAAAATTTGGAATGGAATCATATACTTAAAAGTACGTTTCAAAAAATATCCCACATTATAAAATAGTGTTTATGATAAATTGCGCGGCAATAAATTTGCTTTATTGGACAAACAAAAGAAAAATGGCTTCAATTCGATGTCTTAAGATGAATACATTTTGGCTTCATTTTAAAATTTTCATTCTATAATTTCTTATCAATATAGTTAATTGTTAACATATGTCAATATATAAAATGGGTTGCAAATTATAAGTAACTATGCAATCTTCCTTTTGAAAAAGCGCTTTACTCTATTGGAAAAAGGGAATATTAAAAAAAATAGAAATTCGCAGCTTCACTTAATCCTTCAAGTGTTTTGGCACATTCATTCCCCTGACTAGGTCTGAGCTGGATTCGGCTTCCCGAATGATTGAAATTTCATTGTTTCCAATTAGCACTTCGGCGGGTTTGAGGTGGCCATTGTAGTTGCTGCTCATGCTTGACACATATGCCCCCGCATTGAAAACCGCCACTGTGTCCCCCGGCTTTGCCTCGGGGAATGGAAAGTCTTTCCCAATCTTGTCTGTGCTTTCGCAAATCTGCCCCACTATGTCAACATCCCCTTGCGGTTCCCGGCTTAGATCATTTGCAATAACGATATGGTGGAATGCGCCATATAGGGCAGGCCTCAGTAAAAGATTCATGCCTATATCTGTTCCCACGAATGTTTTGTCATAGGAC
Source organism: Thermoplasmata archaeon (assembly GCA_021811525.1). The sequence continues at coordinate 16,987 of JAJZOK010000045.1, forward strand.
TTAACATTAGTTACTTTGCCAAGTAAGACAGCTGAGTTGGAAACCATAGACCTTCCAGGTTCAACCATTAGCACTGGTTCTTCCATACCATACTTCAAACAGGCATTTCTGAGATTGTCCACAATACAGCTGGCTGCTTTTTCGAGATCAAGTTCTTTTTGCCCCTCTCTGTAAGGAACACCAAAGCCGCCGCCTATGTCAAGATACTGGAACTGTATTCCAAGTTCTTTCGACACATTACCAGCGAGATCGAAGTATGCCTTTGTTACTGCGTCAAAATGGTTCCAGTCCAGAACATTGGAACCTGCCATCATCTGCATTCCAAATTTCCGCGCACCGTATTTCATTGCTTCCCTGAATGCCTCGCCCACGAGATTAACCGGAATTCCAAACTTTGCTTTAGGCCCTGCTGTTACTATTCCAGGAAATTCTCCACCCCCAACTCCAGGATTCACCCTGAAAGAAACCACTTCAGGAAGTTGATCCTTTACAAGTCTCATTTGCGGAATGTCATCAAAGTTGATTGCCACGCCCTTCTCTATTCCGTACTCAAGCTCGCCTTTGTGCGCGTTGTTAGGGGTGAATGCAATCATATTATGCGGAATGCCCGCCATGTTAGCAATCTTGATTTCTTCCGGTGTTGAGCAGTCTGCACCTGCACCTTCCTGGCGAAGGATGGATATAACTGCGAGATTAGGGTAAGATTTCACTGCATATCTGATGGAAAATTTGGTGTATCTCTTCCTGAATGCCTGGTCAAGTTTCCGGTAGTTCTCTCTTATTTTGTTCTCAGATACAACTAGCAACGGGGAGCCCATTTTATCTAATAGGTCGACAAGATCGACGTTCTCGAGGCCCAGCCGCCCATTGTGGTTTTCAAATGGATGGAAAACAGAGGCAGTCATGATTTACAAGAATGTATATGCCTGAAATATTAAATTTAATTGAACGACAGATGGCAAGGGGTTGGAACCTAAATTTAAATGTACAGAAGAAATTTGACTGAGTGCTTAGCAGGGATCAAGTGAACCATGTCATTAAAAATTACGGCAGTAGAGTATCAATAGGTGCTTATTATGATCAAACTGCTATTGAGGAGGTAAATCCCAAAGTTGCAAGAACTGCTGCTAGTATCGTAAAGCCATTCATCTTCCTCTATGTGCTTAAAAACCGCTGGAAATTCCATAATATGGTACTAACAGAAGATATCAAACTGACTGACGATACCATACTCAGGTATTTCAAGGGCAGCCGTTTGAGCTTGGATGGCTTGCTTGCACTCATGACTGACATTAGCGATAATTCTGTTGCAAATTACTTTCTGGACAGGATTGGAATTGATGAGATGAATCGATTCCTGGAGGAGGAAGGCTATCCGGATACATCATTTGGGAGACGGTTCCTTGACTCCGATGCAAGAAAGTCTGGAAAGGAAAACTATACCTCTGTGACGGACCTCTACAGGCTTTATTATAGCATCTTAAATGGAAACATCTTAACACCAGAGGACCGAAATCTATTCATCAGCATAATGAGAACCCAGTTCGACAGGTCAAAATTTGCACTCTATCTCCCCGAGTCCATAGAATCTGGAGGGAAGAGCGGAGTTTTAGACAATGTCTGGAATGACCTGATTTTCTTCAGTCATAATGGTAGTACGGTCATACTCATTGGCCTTACTGAAAATTTGCCCAGCCCCGTTGCAAGAGACTTACTGTCTTCGTATTCTTTTCATTTCATTAAGGAAAAGTATCCTAAACTTCTTCAGGACTTAGCTTAAAAGTCTAGTTAGAATTTTTTTGCCATTTCTGAAAGGAAAGTGTCTATCTGCATTGGTAAGGTCTCACCAGGTTCCGTTGAATTGTTGATTATAATACTGAATGAAACCTGCGGCTTTTCCAAGAAACCTGTGAGGGAAGCACAGTACCCGATGCTACCAGTCTTTGCGTGTATGCCAAGATGTGAAAGACCTGAAAGTCTCTTCTGAAGCGTACCATTTCCAGGAGATGGCAACAATTGAAGGAATTCGCCGTCTCCCTTCTCTCGTATGGTGTGTATCAGAGACGCAAGAAGATCAGTTTTCAGCAAGTTCAACCTGGACAGCCCAGAGCCATCAGATATTGCTATACCGTCAGTATCTAACCTTAATTGATTCAGAAAATTCAGGATTGCCTTTGTGCCGTTCTTCCAACTCCCTTTCTTTCCTGTGGTTTGATGCCCAACATATTTTTGAAGAATCTCGGCAGAAAAATTGCAGGATACAGTTTCCATGTGAGAAATCACGTCTACCAGGCGCTCTGAATGCAGTACGTGATCCTGAACGTTTCCTGTTTCCTCCTGAGAAATGCCAATGGAAGCTGCCTTCATAACAGAATCAAATAGTCTAGCCGGATTCCTTGCCGGCCGATGTTCAGAGCCATGTGGATTTACCAGCTTTGAGATATCCAGTGATCCTATTCCTTTTGGTACACTGCCTTCATTGACGGAGAAAGGAGAAATTTTGGACTGGTACGTATATTTCCTGTCTTCCAGTTCCCATGTTGGCACATAAGCAACCGAATCTATTGGTGACTTCTCGAAAGTGATTTCCGGAAATTTTCCAAGGTTTCCCGAGAGTTGCCCAATGATATCCTTAAGAGTTGGGCCGTCTAAAAGCGGTGTTGGATCCCCTGATACCGAAAATCTGCCTTCATCAGCAGTGAATGTGGTCTTAAATCTGAAGTCCTTTCCAAGAAGCCTATAAGCAGCATATCCAGTGACAATTTTCATGTTGGAGGCGGGCATCAGGGGTAGCTGGCCATTCTGTGAAGCTATGGTATTCCCTTTGCTGTCCAGGAAAGTATAGGCAAAGATACCTTTCATCCAGACCTCAAGGATCTTGAAAATTATTAAAGTATCATTGGAAAGAGGTCAGTGGTTCACCAAAATGAATTTCATTCCGAACGACCTGGCCA
>JAJZOK010000160.1 GCA_021811525.1 Thermoplasmata archaeon
AAACCCCTAACTAAACTATTTATAAATAAGCCTTAATTACTAATTATTAATTATCATAAATATGGAAAAAGATTATTATATCGACTCTCTTAAGAAATCAAACTTCAAGATAACACCTCAGAGACTTTGCATTATCGACTATGTCATGGACAACACCCCAGGCCATTTCACTGCCGATGAGATTTTCAACAATGTGAAGGGAAAAGAGCCCACCATTACCCTTGCAACTGTTTACAATATTCTCAAGGCACTTCACTCCGCTGGAACAATAAAGTCATTTGAGATAAATGGCACAACCTGGTTTGAAACCAACACTGAGTTCCATGGAAACTTCATCTGTGCAAACTGCGGAAAAATATCTGATGTAGATGTCGACGGGAACAGCCTTATCTCTTCTGTAGAAACAACCGGCTTTGAAGTTTCAGAGGCAAACCTCCTCATAAAAGGCTTATGCAGGGACTGCAGGCAACATCCAAACGCCTAGTCGCCTGTTTCCAAAATTTTTCTTATTACCTTCACCACATCTGAATTTTCTTTTGGATCATGCACCCTGAGTATGTCTATCCCCTCAGCCGCAAGATAGGCTGATGTCGCAAGGGTTGCAGGCAACCTTCCCTCGGTCTCATTTCCTGTTATTTTTCCCAGGAAACTCTTTCTTGAGGTCCCAAAAAGTGTTCCATAGCCGACCATAAGGCTTCCGGCATCCCTAACAAGTTCCAAATTCCCCGTGAAGTCCTTGGCGAATCCAATTCCCGGATCTATGAATATATCCTTTGGCTCTATTCCAGCTTCTCTCAAGTTTTCTGCACTGCGAACAAGGAAGGAAAGTACCTCTGGCAGGACATCTGTGTATCTAGTCATGGATTGCATGTTCCCAGGTTCGCCCCTCATATGCATGGTAATGCATTTCAGCCCATGATCTAATGCGAGGGTGATCATTTTCCTGTCCTTGAAAGCACTTATGTCATTTATATAACAAACCTTGCCTGCAAATTCCTCGAGTACTTCAGGATGCCTTGTATCAAGTGAAATTTCAATGCTCGAATTTTTGGCTATATGGTCGATAACCGGCTTGATCCTTCCAATTTCCTCCTCTATACTTATCCCCTTGCTCCCTGGCCTAGTGCTTTCCCCTCCAACATCTATGATATCAGGGGATGCATCTATCAGGTTCTGAAGTGCGCTATATTCTGCATCAATCCTGGAACCCGGATAAAAAGAATCTGGTGTTGCGTTTGCAACTGCCATTATCCTTGTTTGATTATGCCTGATTCCTTCAGGCAACAATCTTAAATTGTCTGCAACAGGCTCTGGCAATTCCATCATTGATAACAGATCCTCCACCGCCTGCCTTGACCATTCCAAGAGGTAATGGTTCATGGTTCTGCCTTCTAATGGAACCTGCCCAAGAAACCTTAGATATGGGGCCTGCATGCTACTGGCTGAATAAACCTCAAGTAGGCTGGATAAATTTGCCAACCCTCTTGTACTGCAGTATTTTTTTCTGGCAGGAAAGGCTAGATCTATCATTTAAAACTAATCTATAATGCTACCTGGCTTTAAATACAATAAGTTGCGATGGGAAGCCCTCATGAAATAAAAACCAATATATTGAGAACATAATAGTTATATTGACACTTCTCCAAAAATACCTGAAATAGCTGACAAATTGACTATTGTTTCCCACTGAGATAAACTTATTAGGAAATTTACACTTATCAGTCTTCATATACACACATTCAACAGTTGAAAAAATATGAAAACGCATGAAGAAACACCAGTTAAAGATTCTGAACTCGGCAGAAATTTCACCAATATTGGAGAGTTGTCACTTGCCATCAGCAAGGGATTGAGCCTCCAGAATAGAAGTATGAGCCAGGAAGAAGCTTTTGAAGCAGCTGAACATCTCATTAATTTTTTTGGGTATAATGACCGGGTCATCGACAACATGCTTGAACCGGAAGACCGCGACGCCTTTTACACAATGGAAGACATTGGAGTCCTGCAGACAGAACGTGAGGAAACAACCCTCTATGACGGCAGGGAATGGAGGATCCACTACTGGATACTCAATGTAAACAGGATAATTGAGCTTTCTAAGCTCAAAACTGTGGAAACAAGTGTGGAAAAGGCTGAAGCGTACCAGATTTATGAAGAGATCCCTGACGAGTACTGGAAGATGAATTAGGTGATCCCTTGCATATCGCAATTCTCGACCATGACAAATGCCATCCTAAGAAATGCAACCATGAATGCCAGTATTACTGCCCCCCAGTAAGAAGCGGCACCCCAACTATCGTTTTCCCGGAGCCAGATTCTCAGGCAGTCATAAATGAGCCATTATGCATTGGATGTGGTATTTGCGTGCACAGGTGCCCATTCGGCGCAATTAAAATTGTCACTGTACCGGATGAACTCAATCATGACCTCACACACCAATACGCCCTTAATTCATTCAGGCTGTACTCTCTTCCGGAACTGTCAAGAGGTAAGGTCACAGCCTTGTTGGGCCAGAATGGGATGGGTAAGAGCACCACGCTCAAGATATTGGCCGGCATCCTTGTCCCAAACTTTGGAAAGTATGATGGATCAGCTTCAAGAAAATCAGTCTTGGATAAGTACGCAACCTCAGTCATGGGAGACTATTTCAGCGGCCTTTACAACGGGAAAATGAAGGCTGTGCTCAAGGACCAGAATGTTGACCTGATACCGAAAGTTGTATCAGGAACAATAGGAGAAGTGCTGAAGAAAGGCGACTCTCAAGGAAAAGTGGATGAGGTTGTGTCCATGCTTAATCTGGAGGCATCTCTAAACAAGGATGTGAAAAGCTGCTCCGGCGGAGAGCTTCAGAGGTTTGCCATAGGCGCCACCCTGCTTAAGGACGCAGATATCTATCTTTTTGATGAAATGTCATCCTATCTTGACGTAGCGGAAAGGATTCGTGTGGCAGGAATCATACAGAAACTGGCTAAGGAGAAGACTGTAATGGTTGTGGAGCACGACCTGGCCCTCATGGACTGGATGGCTGACACCGTGCACGTGGTATATGGCCAGACCGGCACATACGGTATCATCAGTGAGCAGAGGACCAGTAACAAGGCCATCAATTCATTCCTGGAAGGATATCTCAGGGAAGAGAATGTCAGGATAAGGAATTACTCCATAGATTTCCATGAGAAATCTGACAGGAGGGTGTCAACAGGCATAGAAATTGCCTCGTGGACTGACATGGAAAAGACCCTTGGGGATTTCAAACTCAAGATCAACGGGGGCCTCATCAGGACGGGGGAAGTCATTGGAGTGCTTGGAAAGAATGCCCTTGGCAAATCGAGTTTTGCAAAGATGCTCGCAGGCGTTACTGAACCAGACTCAGGATCACTTTCAAAGACATTGAGAATCTCATATAAACCGCAATACATTTCAACTGATTTTGACGGCACTGTATTTTCCCTTCTTGCCCAGGCGCTCAAGGAGCGGATGCAATCCGGACTCATCAAGAATGAGATCATCCAACCTCTAGAAATTGAAGACCTCTATGAACAGAATGTTCAGGACTTGTCAGGGGGTGAACTTCAGAGGGTGTCCATCGCCCTAACACTTTCCATGGATTCTGACCTTTACATCCTGGATGAACCTTCCGCCCATCTCGACAGCGCATACAGAATGTCAGCCGCCAGGATCATAAAGAGGGTTATGGAGAATAACAAGAAGAGCGCATTCGTCATAGACCACGATGTATACTTTATAGACCTCATTTCGGACGCACTCATAGTCTTCAGCGGTGTACCTGGGAAGGACGGAGTATCTCACGGCCCCATCTCAATGAGAGAAGGGATGAACCTGTTCCTCAAGGATGCTGGCGTAACGTTCAGGAGAGATGCACTGACAAGAAGGCCAAGGATTAACAAGTCAGACAGCAGGCTGGACAAGACCCAGCGTGAATCCGGGAACTATTATTACTCCGAGTGAGCTTATGTTCACTTATTGCCAGACATAAATTTCGAAATAACCGGCAAGGATGGGCTTGCCAGGACTGCAAAATTCAGGACCCAGCATGGAGTTATTGAGACGCCAACAATTCTTCCAGTAATCAATCCCAATATACCCACTCTTGGAATCGACCAGATGGTTTCAGTGGGTGCTCAGGCATTCATAACAAACAGCTACATTATCAGGAGGAATGAGAAGCTCAGGGAAAAAGCTGAAAGAAACGGTGTCCACTCCCTCATTGGGTTCAATGGCCCAATAATGACTGATTCCGGAACTTTCCAGAGCCATGTCTATTCAGATGTTGAATACACCAACCTGGAGATTGTCGAATTCCAGAGGAAGATTGGAAGCGATATTTCAACTATTCTCGATATATTTTCAGAACCTGACTTTTCTCATGCAAAGGCTGAATACGCAGTGAATGAGACCTATGCCAGAATGATTGAAATTCCACAGGGCGTGGAAGACACCATCCTTGCAGGGCCAATCCAGGGTTCTGTTTACAACGACCTCAGGAGAAAATCTGCGGAACTCATGAGTTCCTCTCAGGCTGGTTATCTTCCTATTGGCGGAGTTGTACCGCTCCTTGAAAATTACAGGTATGACTCCCTCGTGGACATTATCATCAATTCTAAGTTGAATGCCAGCTTTTCCAAGCCCATTCATCTCTTTGGGGGTGGGCATCCCATGTTCCTGTCAATGGCCGTATTATTGGGCGTGGACATCTTTGACTCTGCTTCCTATGTGAAATATGCAAGGGATGACAGGATGCTTTTTTCTGACGGCTCCAAGGAGTTAAGCAGGATTTCCACCCTCCCCAGGTGGAGCCCCCTATACGGAAAGTACTCCGTAAAAGAAATAAAGGGCATGGTTGCAGATGAGAGGAAAAAAGCACTTTCCCTGCATAACCTGGCTGCCATATTCAACGAACTTCAGGAGATCAGGGAGAGAATATTCCAGCAGACCCTGTGGCAGTATGTCGAATCCAAGGCCAGAAGTCACCCTTACCTTTTCAGGGCTTACAAGAGAATACTGGAGTATTCTGAAATTCTGGAGAAATACGAGGACCTCTCAAAGAAGAGCACGTTCTTCTATTTTGACAGGTATTCAGACAAGACGCCGTACGCAAAACGCCTTGAAAAATTCACTGGAGATTTTAGGGCTTCGGGTAAGGAGCCTGTCATACTTGGAGAAGAGCACTGGCACCCGGGAAGGTCACATGAAAAAGGCATTAAGTCTGCTTACGAACATTCGGACAGGCCATTTTTCATCAAGTGGCAGAACTCGCTCATACCACTTGAGCTTGATGAGACTTATCCTGTGGAACAGATAATAACAGCTGGAGGCGACCTTCCTCCAGATGATGCAGTAACTTCTCTCAGTGAGCTTCAACTTTCAGAATCAAAGATCAGGGATTTCGACATAGACCGCGTCAGGGTTGTGGCAGATTACCAGTTCGGGCCCGGAACTGGTGTAAAGCTTTTTCCCGATGATACGGTGGTAACAAGGTCAAGGAATACGGGAAGGATCAGAGGAATTTTCCTCAATGGAGAGTTGCTGGCAACGCTCAGGGCACACGACGGGTTCTTCACCATGACCATTGCTGGTGCCAGAAAGTTAAAAGATGCCTGCCCGGCCCCTTCCCACAGAATAGTTGTTACTGATGACAGTGCAGAATTCAACTCAAAAGGGTTCAACGTCTTTTTCAAGTTCATTGAATCGAATGATGAATCCATTATAGCTGGAAATGAAGTACTGGTGGTAAACAGCCGGGATGACCTTGTTGCAGTTGGGAAGAGTGTCCTTTCAGGAAGGGAAATTAAGCACTTCAGGTCCGGTGTCGCGGTGAAAGTTCACAAAGGAATCCTGCAAGGGGAAGAAAAAGAAACCGAATCAGATTAGGCCCCATTATTGTTCAGGGACGTTCCTCTTCTTCCTTTGAGGTATTTGTCAAGAGACGTCAGGAACATTGCCATTATCATCACTGCACCTCCCAGGATCACATATATGCCCAGATGCTCATGTGCGAGAACAACTGCAGCAAGTGCAGCGAAAATGGGTTCCGCAACAAAGATTATGCCTGCAGCAGTTGGTTCCACGTAAATAAGGGCAACAGTACTGACATAATAGCCAAAGACACTCCCGAAGATCGCCGTGAAGATTATTGCAAATGCCACGTAAAGGTTTACAGTGCCCAACCCGCCGGGTGTGAATGGAATGGAAATGGTGGAAAATATGGTAACTGCCGCTATCTGATAGAATGTAAAGGTAGATGAGTTGATGTTCCTTGAATGCTTTGAGACGTAGGCGATTTGCAGAGCATATCCCACTGCGCAAATAAGTGTCAGGAGATCGCCCAGTTCTGTGCCAAGATTGCTCATAGAGCCGAGAGACATAAGAATAAGCCCTCCGAAGGCAATTATAGAGGAAAAGAGGTCCACTCTGGAGACTTTTGTCTTCAGGTAGAGGTATGACATGAGCGGAAGGATGACTACGTATGCCCCTGTGATAATTCCGGAAGCTGCTGCACTTGTGTATTCAAGGCCCACTGTCTGGAAATAATAACCAATGAAGAGGAGAAACCCCGCAACCATTCCGTGCTTTATGTTGGTTGTGGACAGGAAACCCTTTCCCCTCCTTACGAAGAAAGCCATCATTATGGTAGCTGCCAGGAACCGCAGTGCAAGAAACGGGCCGGGGCCTATATATCCAAGCGCCACTTTGACCACTGGGAAGGTAACCCCCCAAAAGAAGGTCACCAGGAGCAGCATTCCCATGTAGAAAATTTTTCTATCCATTGGCTTCCCTTGAGAATTTTAGGCTATAGATAACACTTATGCCATATGTTCAGGAAAACAGATTCAGCAGAATTGAAGGGTGTCTTGCAACCACTGACAATACAAGCCTGGAAGGGTAGTCAATATCGCCCACGCTGTTTATGGTTTCCAGAACCTTTGGGGAAGAAAGTACCCTGTAAATCGCCCTGAGAGAATTGTCACTGAGCCGGGCGAACATTCTCTGCACAAGCCCATCCATCCAGAGTTCCCTCCCAATCTCAGACTTCCAGTAATTCTGGTACCTAGATAGGTAATTAACACTGTAATCCTCCCTTTCAAATGCCTCTGTTAAAGCCCTTGCTGCATGTTTAGCAGACACGATACCCGTGTAAATGCCGCCGCCAGTGAGTGGTTTCACTATGCCTCCGGCATCCCCGACGAGGAGTGATCTTTGCCCATAGGTCTTCCTCAGATAGGATATGGGGATCGGGGCCCCATTTATCCCAAGGACAGCATCCTTCGGAAAATGTTTTGAAAGCGTTTCATAATAGGATCTGGTGCCTGAACCTATTGTTCCTACACCTATCCGGGAGATATTCCCTGTTGGAACAGCCCAGGCGAAGAAACCCTTTGAAACATTTGATCCGAGATATACAGACACGCTGTCCTGATCTTCCATCTTGAACGCAGAATCCACCTGATATGTGGACACAACTCTTTTGGGCTTTTCCGGAAAAAGGTCTTTTCTAACTATGCTGTTTGCACCATCAGCGCCTATTACAACATTTGCCTTTTCTGTTTTCAGTTCTCCGTTTTCACGGTACTTCACTTCGGCAAAATCCTTCCCAGCAGATACTGAACTTACCCTGGCATTTACCTTAAGATCCGCGCCTGAATCGACAGCTATTGCTGATACATCTTTGTCGAATGCGTCCCTATAAATTACAATGGTCTCCTCTGTTTTTTCAATGTGGAGCGGTTCCTCACCTGGAAAATAGACATTTGCCCCACGCACCCTGTTTGCGATGGAATTACTTTTTACGTAACTGAAGACCCTGTTTGTGACAACACCCGTGCAGTCTACCGGCCTGCCCACCTCTGGATGCTCCTCAAGATTGAGGACCCGGAACCCCTTCTTGGAAAGGAGATGGGCCAGATAGGAACCCGACGGGCCTGCACCAACCACGATGGCGTCCTTCACAGGCAAGTAGTGGCTTCCTGTTTAAAACGTTTGACTTTCTGCAGTTTTGCCACCATTTTTTCATGTCTGCCAGAAAGTGATTTATCATGAAACGACATTATAAATGTGACAGATGAAAGAGATTAAACCCGGGGAACTGAGAAATATACTTCTTGAAGTTGCATTCAAAGGCCGGCTGCCAGTTATGATTTGGGGGGCTCCCGGCATAGGAAAATCCCAGATAGTAAGGGAGACCGCTGCTGAATATGGGCTCTCTATGCTTGACCTCAGGCTCAACTACTACGAGGAATCCGATCTCCTGGGAATCCCGGTAAAAACTGAACGCGGCATGGAGTTCATAAAATATTCCCAACTTCCCTCCTCTGGAAAAGGTGTCTGGTTCCTGGACGAACTTACCCATGCAAGAACATCCCTACAGGGTTTGGTTTTTCAGTTAATACAGGACAATGCAATAGAATCTTACTCTGTGCCTGATGGTTGGAGGCATTTTGTGGCGGCTTCAAATCTTGCTTCCCACAGAAGCATTTCAAACCCAATGCCCAGCGGTCTCCGGAGCAGGTTTACAGGCGGACATTACATCCTTGTGCCAGATCTTGTGGACTGGACTGCATGGGCAGCGTCTCACGGCGTTGACAGCAGGATAATTTCCTTCGTCACTTACATGGAAAAGATGGACAGAAAGCCGTGGCTTTTCAGAATGGATGGCTCTGAGCCAATGCTTACTCCAAGAAACTGGGCTATTGGGGTCAATTATGCCGTATCCAACTTTCAGGGCGATCTGCTTGAGAACACACTCATGGGAATGATAGGTGAGGAAAACGGCATTGAACTTCTGCAATACCTGAAGGCTTCTTCTGACATGCCCGACTTGAACAGGATCCTGGAGGGGGATCTTTCGTGGTTCAAGGCAGATCATGATCCTTCAAGATACTACCTGTTAATCAGCAGCTTTGGAAAGGAAGCTGCAAGAAATCACTCGAACCTGGACAGGATTCTTGGCATTGTCCTTAGTCTTAAGGATGAGTATGCTGCACAGGCCTTTTCGCTAATTACAAGGACTGCCCCAAGGGACTGGCTCCTGGAAAGCAAATTCTTATCAGATAACCTGGGAAAATTCAAGGAGATACTGGGTGGGGTTGATGTCAAATTCTGATGCTCTGTTAAGAGGCATAAGGACAAGGCTTCTTATTTCATACCCTTTCTTCGGTTCTGCTGTATCGGACTTCAATTTCGCGCCTGACCGTAATGTGAAAAGATTCCATTCTGATGGGCGTTCTATCCTATACAATGATGAGTTTGTAGAACATTCTACACCACAGGAGCTTGCCTATTGGCTCTGCAGGGAGATTCTCCACCTTACAATGGACTATGGGGAGAGGAAAAAACATAGAAGCAGGATCCTTTGGGCGCTGTCTGCTGAATACTGCGTGAACTCCATACTTGCTCATGAAGGGCTTGACAGGGGTGTGCGAGTAAGATTCCACAGGCGGGATTTTTCAGGGAAGTCTGCTGAAGAAATTTATTCCTCTCTAGTAAGGGAGTCCATTAAGAGCGGGAATCTCAGGGATATTGAGGACCTGGACGGTAAAATATACGGCCTTGAGACAGAGCCTGATTTTGCTGATATAGAACAGGGCCTGTCAGGCGTTGCGAAAATCATGTGCCTCAATTACGATGACCTCTCAGAAATTCTGAAGGAATCGCTGAAAAGAGGCATGGAATATGGCTACTATAAGGCCAAGACCTTAGAGATGCTTTCAAAAGCCAGGCTGTCCGAACGCACTTTAGGAAGGAGGGGTTTCTCGGTAGATTTGCCCATTACGGCCCAGAGTATTGAAAGCGTCAGATGGGATGACATCCTTTCAGAATACGCATTCAATGACAGGGAGTCCCATTCCTACAGAAGGTTCCAGAGAAAATACGTCAGCAACGGCATATTTCTGCCCCAGAGATTCCATCTGTTCAACAATGTAATCATCTGTATTGACGTATCTGCTTCCATTGGAGAAGTTACCCTATCAACATTCTTTTCTGATGTACTTTACCTCATAGGATCAAGACGGCAGGACATCTCAGTAAGGCTTATACAGATCGACGCCAAGATACAGAGTGATGTGTTTGTGACAGCTGCTTCAGAATTAAGCTCCATTTTAAGGCGGAAGGGCTTTGGAGGCACAGATTTCAAACCCCTTTTCGACCTGCTGGACCAAGAGAACAATTCAGAACCGGTTGTTATATTCACTGATGGGAGAGCAAATTTTCCAGAGACACAACCAGATGGATATGATGTCATATGGGTAACCACAGACTTGAAAATGCCCTGGGGCCTCAACATAGAATACGGTGGGAAAATTGAAGCTTAACGCAATCATAGAGTCACTTTCTGAACAGCTGCGGAAACCTTGGATACTTTCAACAATAAACGAAGCCAGGGGATTTCTTGTTCAATCTGATCCAAGGATTGATTTCCTAATCAGAAAAACTGGTGGAATGGAATATCAACACAGTGCAATGCCTCTTCTGGATGTGAAGTTCAAAGACAGCTTTATGTTCGCAATGGAACTGGACACTGGAAACGCAATATTTCAGGCAGGAAGGTTCACCTTGTATCAAGATGCCCTCTGGCTTTTTGATAGGAAGCTTGAATTGCTTGACCCGGAAAAATTTTCAACAGAGAAAATTCTGAGAATTGAGATCAGTATACCTCCTGTAGGGGATCTTCAACGCAGCAGGGTATCAGATTTTCTTGATAAGATATAAAAATTACTAGCCACAATTGAATCCCCCTAACGCGATGAAAAGTTTAAATTAAGCACAATATCTTTTTCTCAATGAAAGCCACCATTATGCACGATGTCAGCCCAGAAGTTGCAGAAAAGTGCAGCAAAATAACAGGCATTGAAGTCTCTGTGCAGAAACCTGAAGATGCAGACATCCAGATTATTTTACCAAGATTTGTTCCAACGGACAAACTAAAGGCAGTCCAGACCATAAGTGCAGGGGTTGACCATCTTGAGTTCAACAAGCTTCCCCCGAATGTAGAGGTATTCAGCAATGCCGGTACCTTCTCTGATCCAGTGGCCGAACACGCTTTTGCAATGATGCTGGCACATGAAAAGAAGATCTGCCAGTTTTTCTCCGAGACCGGAAGTGGGAATTACAGGAAAGATAAAGTGGGTTCTCTTTGGGGAAGGACACTGGGAGTGCTGGGCCATGGTGGCATTGGTAGAAGCTGCGCCAGAATTGCAAAGGCATTTGGAATGAATGTAAATGCGTTCACTCGTACCCCAAGGGAAGACAAGAATGTGGACCGTTTCATGGATTCAGCGGAAGTACTGGTCAGCAATTGCGACGTTCTCTTGATTGCACTTCCAAAGACAAAGGAAACCCTGGGGATTGTGAACAAGGCCCTCCTGGCCAGATTCCAGGGAGACATGATAGTGAATGTTGCCCGTGCAGATATAGTGGTTGAAAGCGACCTACGGTTATTCCTTACAGAAAACCCTGGAAAGGTCTACCTCACCGATGTGTGGTGGAACGAACCAAAGGTCGCTTTCCCGATACCTGATAATGCATACCTTACGCCTCACGTCGGGGGCATTTCAAGAGAATCAGCAGACAATGCAATTTATCGTGCATGCGAGAATGTCAGAAGGTATCTGGAAGGGAAACCAGAAAACCGGGTAAGAATAAATGAATACAGGTAAGGTCAGAAGAGTTTTGATTGCATTGGGCCATTATCCTCGTCGGGTGACTCCTTCCTCTTCTCTTTCACTTTTCCTGAAGGCTTCCCTTCTGTAAACTGGAACAGGCTTGCCTGGTTGTTCTTGTTGAAGCCGTAATCTTCAGCAATTCCTTCAAGCACTCTGTCGAGAGTCTCTTCTACCCGCCTTGAATAATATTCCCAGTCAGGCTTGAACTTGAATTCAGACCCGTCAATGTAGGGTTCAACTTCCTGGGGAGATTTCTTGCTGTTTGTGACTATCCATGATACCTTCATCCCCGGGATAAATGTTTCACCCTGCTCCATTAGCTTCTTTGCCACCCTTACATTTGCCAGGGATTTCTCTTCCTTGTACTGGTCAAATTGTTTTACGGTTCTTGAAATCACAAGGCTCTCTATGTTTATGGAAGAGTCGCCACGCCTGACCATGTCCAGTATCTGGTTCCTGAAATTCACGGCACCTTCAACATCCCTGTTCATTACGTAGTCAAACACCTTTGAAAGTGACTCGCTCTGCAGGTCAAAGGAGTCCGTCCTCCGTACCTCATACCCTCTTACCAGAACTTCACCTTTCTGGTTCTCAGGGTACACTATTCTGCCCGCGTAACGTTTCTTGGCGCCGTGGGAGAAAAGTGGATCCATCACCTTCTCGAATTCAACTATTACGCCCTCTTCCGTGGAAAGCCTGTTGCTGAGTTCTATGCCAACCCTGGCAGCCTCTTCGTGGCTTGCTGCGCCGGATTCAATGAAAATGCTGTCGGTGTCGCCATAGATGACTTTGTAGTTCTCATCCTTGAGTTTCTCAATAAGTGCCTTGATTGTGTTCCTGGCAAAGGCTGTGACTGCACCCCCAATCTCAAGGTTTGTGAAACGCCAGAAAGATGAGGCCAGAACACCATAGAAAGTGTTCATAAGTATCTTTATTGCCCCCTGGACTCCATCGTAATATTCCTTTTCTTCTGGAGACGAAGCTTCCTTCATAAGCTTCTTGACCTTGTCCCTTTCATTCATGAGTTCCCTGAGCAACCGTGGAACTAACCCTTCCCTGTGCTCCTTGTCAAGGAACCTTACTCCGTTGGGAGCTTCAATCTGGCCCTTTGGGTCAAAGGTTGTGAAGCAGATGTTGTATTTCATAATCATGGACGGATACATGCTCTTGAAGTCCAGCACCACTACGTTGTCATATATTCCCGCGCCTATACTGTGTACGTATCCGCCTTCAATGGGTGCAGATTTCATGCTTCTTGCAGTCATTGGCACCCCAATGTTCTCCTGATCTGCCTTTCTTATGAGAAGTGAGTCCACGTAGTTGCTGGTACCGCCGTTTGTAACATCGTCAAGAGGTAGCTTTGTAACAGTGCTCATGAACATATTCCTGTCCATGAGCCGTAATTTGTTGAAGATCTGGAGAGTCAGGTCGGCATCCTTAATACAGTACTGAACAACCTCCTCAGGGCGGTTCTGAAATTCCTCTTCAATCTTCAGCCTGTTTATGTTGTCCTTACCTTCCCCAAGCAGCTCTTTTGCCACATAGTTAAGCGTTTCATGCTTTGGGTGCAGAACTTTCTTCACGCCCCACCAGGTATCTGCAATAATTCTGCCGTGCATTCGCCAGTACTGGCCCTGAATTCTGTGTGGCTCCTCAAAATCTCTGCCAATCCTGAAAGGTATCCTGTACAGGCTCATCCTGTACTTGACAACCGGAAGGTCGTAACCATCTATGTTGTAGCCTGTTACTACATCCGGATCCTTGGATGTTACGAGCTTGTTAAAGCCCCATAGAATGTCTTCCTCGCTACCCCTGATTGCTCCTTTTTCCCAGTTGGTGCCGTCAAATATGGAGTAGCCGATTACGAGAATATGGCCATACTGCTCATTATTCTTAGTTTCAATTGCATTTTCAATGTCAAAACTGAGAACTTTCAATGGTGGATTGAACTCCGTTACATTTCTTATTTCATTGATCTTGATCACGATATCTGTGGTGAAGTGCTTCTTCTCTGCCTCGAGTTCCTCCCCTTCTATTTCCACGCAGGAACCAAGATCCTTGTCGTAGACGAATCTGTGATGAAATGGTATGTCGGCAGCCATGACCCCGAATTTCCTTCCGCACTTTTCCCTGAGTTGGGGAACCATCCATGGGGATTTGACGTAAATTCGTTTTACATTTTTTTCAGTACCGTCAATCCAGAGCTTTTTATCCTCAAATCTCTCAAATTCAGGATCTGCCCTGTACATACCAAGGCAAGCTTCATTTGGCTCCACTAGATCGAAATATGGCTGGAAGCCGAAATAAAGGGCAGTAACCGATTTCCCGTCCTGGGTACGGCCAAAAAGCTCCACAGCCACGTCCTTGCGCCTGTAAGATGCCACAAGGATACGCATCTTGACATTCATGTTGCCATAATATTGGGTACTAGGTTTTAATGCCATCGAATCACAGGAGCCCTTTGCGTTGCCAGTTTATCGATTCGCTCTTTCCTGTGTGGAACGTTAAGAAAGGGCATTGACTGTTTCCAACTTCAACAAATTTTTGGAGATCTGTACCTAAACTGAATTTCTTTGAACTAAGTTATGAACAAATTATTTGTCTTTCATGGTTTTAGACATTCAATAGCGCACCGGAACAAATTTCAATGTCAGGAAATGTAGTTGCAAAGGTTATATAATTGGATAACAATTGATTGGTCGTGGTTATTATTTTTTTGAGTTTTTTAAAGGGGAAGATGCTCAATGAGTGAAATTCTGAAACTTGTGGAAAAGCATGACAAATACAGGACCGGGACCCTTAACCTCCAGGCCTCGGAAAACGTACTCAGCCCTGACGTCAGGAGAGCCATGGCATCGGATCTTGGATCAAGGTATTCTCTCGTCCTCAATGACCATGATGCATATGGTGGCACCAGATACACCCAGGAAATCCTGGAAAAAACAATGGAACTTACCGCAAAGGTTTACAGGGCCAAGTATGCGGAAGTAAGGCCTACAGGTGGTCACATAGCCTCGCAGGTTATCCTGCTTTCATTGATGCAGAGAAAGAGAAACCTCCTGTCCATACCGGAAAAATATGGCGGATATACGGGTTACCAGAACGGGTATCTCCCGCAGATGTTCGGTGTCCAGAATTATGATATACCCTACAATCAGGAAACTCAGGAAGTTGACCTTGAAAAGACAGAGAAGGCAATGAAATCCTCCAATCCAGCTCTTATGGTACTTGGCCAGTCATACTTTCTCAAGCATTATGAACTGAAACCTCTCAGGGAATTATGTGACAAATATGATTGCACTCTTGCGTACGACGGGTCACACGTCATGGGGCTTATTGCCGGGGGCGCTTTTCAGCAGGATGCACTGAACTATTGTGACGTGCTCTTCGGGTCCACGCACAAGACATTTTTCGGGCCGCAGGGAGGCATCATCCTTTCAAATGACGAGGACCTCATGAACAGGTTCAGAAAGAACCTTACCTGGAGGACCATGGATAATTTCCACCCCTCACGCGTTGCAGCACTGGGGATCGCCATGGAAGAGATGAGCAACCACGGGAATGAATATGCACACTGGGTCGTGAAGAATTCCAGGTCTCTGGGAAAACTTCTTTCAGAAGGCGATGTAAAGCCACTATACGGCCCATGGTATTCCGAGACCCACCAGCTTGGCTTATCACAGAAATCCCTGGAAAAGAAGAACCTTAATTTCAGGAAATTCAGCGAATTGCTTGAAAAGAACAGGATTGTCATTGACAGGGAAGGAAGGGTTGGAACCGCCGAAGTTACAAGGATGGGAGTCACCAACATGGAAAAGGTTGCTGACTTCATGAACAGGGCTTTAGCCGGAGAAGATGTTTCCAGGGAAGTTGGTGACTACGTTTCAGGGTTGAATATTTCCTATTGGGGTGAGCCAGAGTGAAGGTCTCGGAGATCATGACCTCCAAAAATCTAGTAACTTTGCCTTCAACCTCCACAGTGGCGGATGCACTCTCAAAGATGAGAAGCACCGGCATCCATCAGGTCCCCATATTGAATGGCAAACGTTACTCAGGTATGCTGAGCTACAGGGAAATTCTAAGAAGAAGGAGCATTCGCAGCAATTCTAAGGTAGAGTCCTTCATGATTAAGACTGCTAAACTCACCCCAAACACTGATGTGAAGTCCGCAGTCAAACTCCTCAGGGATAGTGGATTAGCGGCACTTCCTGTGGTTGAGTCAGGCCACCTGTCCGGGATCCTTTCCAGGACAGATATACTCAAGAACCTCCATAAGGTTGTTCCAGCCTTTGAGATGAAGTGTTTTGAGGTAATGTCTTCAGATCCGGTCCTGGTACAGGAAGACGAACCTGTTCACAGGGCACTTGAGAAATTCCGGTCACTTGACGAATCAGAAATGCCTGTGGTCTCCTCCACCGGTAACTTTCTGGGGATTCTCAGGGTTGACCAGATCTCACAGGACAGGCTGTTGAATTCCACTGAAAGGGTTACCACTGGTGAAGTTGCGGGAGAAGCCGAGAAGGCAGCAGTCAAAATCGGATCGCTGGGCTTGATGCACATAAAGGCTGAACCTGACATGACTGTGGAAAAGTGTGCTTCCCTGCTTGTAGGAAACAAAATCAGGGCAATACCGGTTGTTGATAGCTCAAACAAGGTGGCTGGCGTAATTGGTTCCTCTGACATACTTGGTGTTATAGATACCGGAGGTGGCAAAGACGGGATCCTGATTCAGGTCTCTGGCCTTGAACCCTGGGATGATGACCTATACGATATTCTGTACCACAACGCCAGCAAGCTTGTAACAAGGCTGCCTATGCTTGCAGGGATAAAAGGCGGACACATGGATTTCCATGTTGCAAAGTACCACAGCGAGGGCAGGACCAAGTTTTCTGTGAGAACGCGCCTTGTTGGAGGAAGCGTAAGCATGGCAATAAACGACTACGACTGGAACTTTGGGAAATGTATTGACCGCATTATGGAAACTTATGACAACAGGCTCTCTAAAAGGAGGGACAAATAAGAAATGGATGGCGACCTCATCCACAAGATCCTTGACTATGCCTCTTCCCGCTCTAAATTTGCAGAGGCAAGGTATATGGATCTCGTTGTAAACCAGGTTGGTTTCAGGAATGGTGAATTCCAGGGCTTGAATTTTGGTTCAGAGCGCGGATATGCAGTCAGGGTTGTAAACAGGTCTATAAGCATGGCATATAGCGATTCAAATGACTGGAACCGTGTAAAAGAGTCCATAGACAGGGCAATTGAAAAATCAAATTTTGAAGGAAAGAACAGGATATATGAAGGCGACCCCATAAGGGACAGCTGGAAGGTAAAAGCCAGGAAGAAGCTTGAGGATTATTCCATAGAGGACAGGGTCGCCATTGTAAGGGAAAATGATGCTGCAATGGAGAGTTCGGGTGCTGCCGTCAGAGTCAATTCCATGGTAGACAAGCGGATAAATCAGCTTTATGTCAACTCTACGGGTTCTGAAATCAGCGGGGAAATTTCCAGGGTTTTTTATTTCTACCTTGTGGGAGTTGTGGAAAGTGGAGAATTTGAGCAGTCCACGGAGCAATTTGGATCTTCTTCCGGTTTCGAATACATTGAGAAACTAGATTTGAGGGACAGGATAGAACAGGACATAAATGAGCTCCATCAGTCTGCTGCTGCGCCGAGAATCAACCCCGGCAAGTTTGACATTATCGTTGGGCCAGAAATTTCAGGAATTGTCGCACATGAATCATGCGGCCATCCCACCGAGTATGACAGGATCATAGGGCGAGAGGGTGCGCAAGCTGGTGAATCTTTCCTCACTGGGAAGGAATTTCCACTCAGGATAGGATCTCCTGTGGTCAATGTAGTGGATGACCCTACTATGGATGGCAGTTTCGGTTTTTACAGATACGACGATGAGGGAATTCCTTCCAGGAAGAGATACCTATACAAGAAAGGTGAAACGAATGAATTCATCCTTAACAGGGAAAGCGCAGCCCAACTTGGCATTGAATCCAACGCGGGAGGAAGATCGTCTTCATGGAATCTGGAACCCTTGGCCAGGATGAGCACAACCTACATTGAACCGGGTGACTACAAATTTGATGACTTGTTTGACGGCGTGAGGAGAGGAGTTTACATAAAGTCCTTCACTGAGTGGAACATAGACGACATCAGGTTTAATGAGAAATATGTGGGAAAAGAGGCTTATCTCATCACAGATGGTGATATATCCGGCAGGGTCAGAAGGCCGACCATAGAAACCAACACCATCAAATTTTACAGTTCAGTTGATGCCATAGGAAATGACCTGCAGTTCAGCGCAGGAATGTGCGGAAAAGGAGACCCCGAACAGGGAGTGGATGTCTGGATGGGTGGCCCCCACATGCGTCTCAGGGAGGTCTATCTACAATGAGCCTGTTTGACCTGGACAAAGCCATGAACAAGTTGAAATCCAGGGGCTTTGATGAATATGCAACAGAACTCTCATCCTCCAAGACCGAACAAGTAAGGTTTTCCAGAAACAGCAAGGACCTTTACAATATCTGGGACCACTCCACACTTGTAATTTTTGCTTCAAGAGGCAAAAAGACAGTTACAACCAGTGTGAAGGATCCAGGCCGACTTGATTCCAGCATTGAACTTCTCTGGGAACTTGCGGGCAAGATCCCGGAAAATCCTTCATTTGAAGGCATTAACCCCGAACCGCAGGAAGGTTACAGGGTTGAGAAATTGGCAGGTATTGACTATGACCTGCAGGATTTGTCCAAAGAAGTCGTCAACTCCTCACTGGAAGCAGGGGCCGAGAGAGCAGCTGGCTTACTGTACAACAGGACCAATACAGTTGAGGTAAGGACAAAATACAACCAGTGCACCTACACAACGGGTGGACTCGAGGTTGTAATCCGATCCTTCAAGGGAAACGATACGGGGCAAGAGGGCAGGCATTTTGGGTTAAAACAGAAAGTGGATTCGGGGAAGATTAGCGAGATAGGGCGACAGTCCGCTGAACCATTATCATTGTCCACTGCCAGAGTGGATTTGAATCCCGGAAAATATGATGTTCTGATGTCCCCGTATGTTATCGGCAACCTCATGTCATACAGTTCCGGCTTCCTTTCGTATTATTCTGTGGAGACGGGTTTGAGCTGCTTCTCTGAATCTATGAACAAGGAGGTTTCTTCCAATACTTTCACTCTTGTGGATGACCCCCTAGATTCAATGGGGGTCGGATACAGGGCCTGTGATGATGAAGCTACCAGAACTGGCCTTAATATGCTTATTGAGAACGGGATCCTGAAAAACTACATGCATTCCTTTTCAACTTCCGTTCATGCCGGCACCAGGACAACAGGTAATGCCGGAATCCTCTCTCCTGGAGCCTGGCAGCTTAAGATATTGCCTGGCGCAGAATCTGCAGCCAAAATGATTTCGGAACTGGATGAAGGAATATTGATCAACAACTGTTGGTATACTAGATACCAGGACTACAGGAATGCCATTTTCTCCACTGTACCAAGAGATGGGGCTTTCTACGTAAAAAACGGTGAAATTCAAGGTTCTGTGACTGGCATAAGAATTAGCGATTCCATCCCCAATGTGCTAAGTGGTATTACTGGAATTTCCAGGGAAACAAAGAACGTGAAGTGGTGGGAGGAGATTGCCGCTTCCGATATGCCATACGTACTCTCTGAAAAAATTGGCATTACAAAGTCTTTCTAAAAATTGAGTATATAAAATAGAAAATTTATAAAAAAAAATTATTGGCTGGTTTGTGGCTGGCCAACTTCCTGTTTAACTGCTTCTGTGTACTCAGGGTGTGAATATTTTTCCTTAAGGGCAGTCAGGACACCGAACGGATAGAACACAGCAACAGTGACTATGCCAGTAATTACAGTTCCCACCGTGAAAGACAGGTAATTGTAAAGACCGTCGGATGAAATGCCAATTATGACAACCATGAAAACCAGATAGAGGATGTACCATAGTGAGTTGAACCAGTTCATCTTCTCCTTGTTTGTTGTGAACCAACTTATTATCCCAAACAGTACAACTCCGCCAGTAACTATCTCAAGTGAATACACGATTGAAGTCCA
>JAJZOK010000036.1 GCA_021811525.1 Thermoplasmata archaeon
GCTGAGGACTCCGTAGTAAAGGCTATTGTTTATTGGCATCGCTCTGTAAATACCATCAATGGCAGATGCATTCACTTCATTTCCACCATAGGTGCTAAAGGCTATCCCAGTAAAGTTTACCCCCCAGTAGAACGAATTTTGTCCAGCAGGCAGCCCGGCTTCCTCGAATGTAATCGTGTAATACCTGTGGAAGGTGATATAATAGGTGGAGTTTGCCCCATTGACCGTTATGTTCGTTGTGGTGGGCTCATACTCTACACCATTCTGCCATGCAGTGAAGTTGAATTCATATGTGCCATTGGGGAGGAAGGCGGAAGCGCTCCTGGCTGTGCCACCGTAGAAACCGTATGAACCGGGAATATATCCTTCCCAATGTGCTCCGGGACTCAATCCGCTCTCGAAAATAGTAATATTGTAGGTCATGAGTATAAAATATATTGAATATGTGTACGAGTATCCAGCAACGATCAGTTCGTATTTACCATGGTCAAAATAAGAGTTGGTATTTATCCAGCTTTTGTTCGAAGTTCCGACATGGAAATAATAGGTGCCATTCGAGAGTAACCCGTTCATGGTGTTGTTTGTTGTATTAAAGCTCATGCCATTGGTCAAGTTAACCCACCATTCGGTGTACTGAGGAAGATTGCCTTCTGAAAAGGTGATATTGTATGTGTAAGCCTGAAAGATGACGTTTATGCTCTGAGAAGCACCATTTATGGCAAATTCACCACTACTGACAACAGGATGATAGCCAGCAGGGCCGCTTATCTGGTATGTGTATGTTCCATTGACCTCATGAATGGTCTGGATATCTGAAGAACTCTCAAATCGGATGCTATTGATACTGATGTTCCAGTTCATTCCAGACGGGAGGCCGTTCTCATGGAATGACACAGCATACGTTACTGGATTAAAATAGACATTCATATAAACGCCATGTCCCTGTAGGGTAAATGCCGAGCCCGATGCCTCATATTTCTTATCACTGGAAGCTACGTCATAAGAATAAGTTCCATTTGGAAGTTGCAGAGACAAAGAATTTCCAGATGAAAACACTCTATCGTTTCCATATGTGCCAGGGCCTGAGGTAAAATTAACATACCAAGAAGTGCCTGAAGGAAGGCCATATTGTGTAAAAGCCGCGTTATAGGTGGTAACCACGAAAATTTCAGATATGGTTTGACTGTTCCCATTGATATTTACTGTGCCAGAGGAAACCAACGGATGGTACCCCGGTATTCCAGGTATGTAGTATTTGTAAGTTCCATTTGGCAGTGCATAGCCGATATCGCCCGGAGTGACAGAAGTATTTGCAGCTCCATTTAAGTTTACACTCCATTTCACGCCCTGAGGCAGGCCGCTTTCAGAGAAATAAATATGAAACGCCTCTTTGAAAGCAACAGGGATGGATAATGCACCTCCATGGACTGTAAATACTCCTCCCTGGGAAGAGTAGGAGTTATTTGACAGGCTTAATGCGGTAAAAGAGTAGGTCCCATTCTGAAGGTTTATGGTGAGGGCCCCTGTAGCACTTTTGTAGGTGGCGCCGTTCAGATCAATTTCCCACTGGTAACTAGCTGGGAGCCCAGATTCATTGAATGTGATGGCATACTCCACAGGGGAGAAGGTGATTTGCGGTATTGCAATATCAGCCCCGGATATCATGAAGGAACCAGAACCTGTTTTCGGTGCGTAGTTCTTGTAATCCGTGGCGACTGTATATCCATAAGTTCCATTTGGCAAGTCGAAAGAAATGGAGCTGCCAGAGATGGCCTTGAACGATTCGCTGGACGTATTAACATACCAGTTCCCTGTTGGGAGGCCGGTCTCAGTAAAACTCACCCTGTATGTTGAGTAGGCAAACGTTACTAAGATATTCTCGGGAGAACCGCTTACTGAAAAACTTCCGGTTGGGAAATTGTATCCAGCCTGAGGCACCGAAGCCGTGTATGAGTATGTCCCATCCTGAAGAAGAGTGGAAATGGATGCCGCCGTGCTGGAGAGCGATTGGCCGTTGCTGAGGTTCACATACCACTTTGTGTTACTCGGAACCCCGGATTCAGTAAAAGTTACTTCTCCGGTGCTCTCCTGGGCAAGGACAAAATTATAGGCATTAATGCTTCCCCAGCCATCCACAAGATTGTAGCCATTGGCTGACCCAAAGGCTCCGTTCGAACCATTGTGGATGAAATAAAAAGGAGGAGGCCCAGAGTATATTCCTTGGTATTGTTCCTGCCCTATGCTGTAAATAAAGGGATTCATGAAACCTTCCATTGAAT
This sequence comes from Thermoplasmata archaeon, assembly GCA_021811525.1. Next base: position 2,280 of record JAJZOK010000036.1, read on the forward strand.
TCATGTAATTGTCCATAGAAGCGACCAAACCAGCATCGAGTGGAGAGGCTATGCTAGTTCCCCAAAGCTCGTAATAACCTGTCCCTCCATTGGGAACAGAAGAAAGGTAAACAAGCATGTTTGCTCCAACTGCTGCAATATCTGGAGTCCCTCTGCCGGAGGTAACCCCTGTAATAGAACTGGAGCCTGTTATAACGCCATTAGCGTCCGGGCTGTTGACTTGCCAGCTTGGTTCCGAATAAAGTGTGCTAACACCTCCCTGTGAACCATCACCTGAATTGGGGGTGTTGTACCAGACCGATTGAGATGATATCCCGGTTGTGCCTGAACCATCACTTGACTGGCTACCGCTCAGTATCGTTTGAGTTCCTCCCACCGCAAGTGATCCATAACTGTCGTAGCCTACTGTGGCAGGAAAACTGGGATATACACTGTTGGTGTTCCCATTGTCCCCGGACGACACCAGAACAGTTATTCCTCTTGATGCTGCCTCCTGCTCGTATTGCGCCCAGGCAGAATCATACATATCACCGGATCCCCATGAGTTGGATATTGCCACTACATGCGAAAGTGCATTGTCAAGCGTTGTATTGTAATTGGGATTCAATATCTCTGCAAACGCTTCATCTAGATAATTGAGGTAAGGTTGAGGGCCATATACCTCTACGAGAGTTGCCCCGGGAGCAGTACTCCCAGCCATCTCCAAGTCCAGGGTACTTTCTACGTTGGCATCTGTTGTATCATATGCGGCAGAAGCTCCAGGGAGAGGTGCACCTCCCACAGGCAGCCCATAGAAGGCTGATCTGGGCTCCCCTGAAGGGAGATTATCCGAAAGGTAGGTTGAAATATCCGAAGGAACAAATGGTCCGACTGGAGTTCCAGAATCTGTGCCGGACCAAAGAATAGTTGCCACTGTCTTCCCAGTGGGGTATCCACTATCTTGGTACAGCTTATTGAGCTGGTATGCATTTTGAAGATCAGCTCCATACAGGTATTGGCCTGAACCACTACCCGCAAACATTGGGGAGATCTTAGCTTTGAATTGGTCGCTAATGCCAGTGATTCCAGAGATGGAACCAAGGTTCCTGCTTAAGTAAAGCGGAGAATCAGGGGCATAAAAGGTTCCATTTGATGAATTGAAAAATGTTATATTGGTATGGAATGCCCTTTCCACCTCTCCTGCACTGGTGGAAATAGCGATAGAGAGCCTGTCAGAGTAGGTGCCAGTTATATTCATCCCTTCATTTCGGAAATAATTGACATATGAATCATATTCAGCAAGTGATGGAGAATAATCTGAAATAAACTCTTGAGAAGTCAGGTATTTATGGTAATATGGCGAAGCACGATCTTGAAGTTTATACAGCAGTGCATTAAGTCCGGCCTGATTCCGATAAGAAAGAGTTACGAGGATATTCATTGGCATAGTTGAATTCACTGCATTTTTTTTGTGAAATCCCTTTAAAATTACACCGGATTGTTTCAGTGGTATGTAATAGGGCCCATTCGGTGTTTGATTCTTCCCCGATGCATAATGCTGGGAACCGTATGCCAAAATGGACAGTCCGGATGAAAGTAGCATTGCAATGATTAGAATGGCAATAATCCCATGGAATCTCACGAATAAACAACAGTCAGTTCTATATAAAATTAACAATTAAAATTTAAAATATTCCTTAAAACCGCTCTATTATTGAATCCGGTTAGTTCTGCAAAACGATTCCAATCTGAATTTGAACACATTTTTCGAATTGCATCAAAATTAAAGCACAAAAGGCTCAGGAGCAACTCAAAAAAATATTGGGAATCCAAATTAAAGTTATATGTTCCTCCAATGAAAATAAAAAAATGGCAG
>JAJZOK010000105.1 GCA_021811525.1 Thermoplasmata archaeon
CTTTACTGCCTGCCGGATGTGTCATATCCGGAGCTGCAGCCTTCTGGTACTGTGAAAATAGACTCAAACGTATACCAGTATCACGATGCTGCACTGAAGCTCGCCGCAGACCACAAGGTCATAATGTCAAGGAGGAGCCTAACAAGCCTTGACCGCGTCAGGGTACACTCCTACGTTGAGGCCGCAACCAAGGCAGGCATAGAATTTGTTGAAAAAATCGAAGGGAAGGCGGATGTGGAAAAGATCCAGAGGCTCCAATACGATATAAGGGCAGCAATGGTCTCAGGCAGGGACGCCTTGAAAAAATACCTGGACCATAATTCTAGGGCTAATCTCTAGAATTTTCCCTGTTGAGTTTTCTCTCCATCCTTCCCCTTACCCATTTTATCTCTTTCTGCTCTTCAGGGGTAAGCTCAAACTGATCAGTTATTTTCTCCCCGACAAACTCAGGAGGTATCTCGTTTACTAGAAAGACTTCATCGGTTGCCCTGTAGGTCTGCCTGCCAGACTCCCTCAGGCCGTCAATGTCAATTTCCACCACAGTGGGGGAATCGATATGGAACATCCCTGAGACATAGGCCTGCCTCGGGGTCAGGGATAGGTGAATCCAGCTCTTGTCTGAAGGGCTTATTCCGGTTTCCCGTATGAACTCAAGCTCCTCTTCAGTTGTCTGGTAGTACAGTTTTGATGGAACATCATCCGTGGGGAGGTCGTCCATGTTAACAGGTATTGTGTGCCCGTAGGCTGCACGGATCTCGTGGTTGTTGTTTACCTGGTACCTCTGCTTTGGATCAGTCATGGCCAGGGCTTCAATGTGGAACGGGGTCAGCCAGTAGAAATTCTTCCTCTGTGCCTTGATCACAGGCACAATGTTGTATATCCTGACCCAGCCATGTTCATCCAGCTTTACGCCATAGTTCTCAGGAAAATGCCTGAGCATCCCGGCTATAATCCTTCCGACACCCTCTATTTCGCTTTCCCTCATGAGAAGCTTGCCCTGGTTTCCGCATGCCGGGCATTCCGTGCCACGGAAAGCTCCATGGCTCATGCAGCTCTTCAATTCATTCGCCATTACCTACTCATCCCCCAAAAGTGCTCTTGAAATATCGCCTGCAACAGAGATCAGGCTATGGTCCCCATCGATGGAGTCTGACACAGCAAGAAGATCGACCAGAGGCTCAATGGTTCTGTCTGAATCCTTGGCGAAGACCCCATGGACAGCACTGACGCTGATCCTTGAAGCACCGTTGTCCTTGAGAAGTTTTACAGCTTTAATAATTGTTCCACCGGTGGAAATGATATCGTCCACTATGAGCACGGACTTTCCCGAGAAGTCTACCTTTGGAAGGTGCATTTCAACAGTCTTGGCATCAATCCTCTTCTTGTCAATGTAATAGGCTGGGATGGAAAGGATTTCCGCCATCTTCTTAGCCCTGTCATAGCCTCCATCATCCGGTGAAAGTATAAGATCTATCTTGCTGTCCCTGAAATATTCGCTGGAAGTCCTTATTACACTGAGGTTCTTGAACTGGTGTGATGCGAAACCAATGGTTTCCTCATCATGTATTTCCACGCAAATGATCCTGTCTGAGAAATTCTCAATGGACCTGGTCATGACTTTTGAAGAAACTGGTTCCCCGGGTTTGTAGATCATGTGCTGCCTGGAGTAGCCGAAATAAGGTACTACTGCTGTAACACTAGAAGCCCCTGCTTCCCTTGCGGCATTCAGGAGCAGCAGAAGTTCCACAAAATCAGCATCGCTCCTTGTGTTTCCAATGACTGCAACTTCGGCTCGCCTAACCTCAGAAAGGATCCTGACATACATTTCCCCGTCGGGAAACCTCTTTCTTTCTACCTCAGCTAGAGTTGCTCCCAATTCCTTTGCAACCTTGGCAGCAAGACCCAAGGAAGAACTTGCCGGGACTATTATCATAATCGCTTTCCTTATGGTGTGTAAGGTTTAAAGCTTTATTTGCACAGCTTGGACTCAAATGCCGGCATTCAATGGATTTATAGGAAAGAATGGGTTCCAATAAGCATGGAAAACTCCAGGATATGGTTTGACGGTAAGATTACTGATTACAATGATGTTAAGGTTCCACTGCTTACACACTCGCTACAGTACGGTTCTGGGATTTTTGAGGGGATCAGGGCTTACGATGCAGGAGGAAGAGCCGCAGTTTTCAGGCTCGACGAGCATGTTGACCGGTTCATGCGGTCTGCGCGCATATACAGGATGGCCCTGAGTTCCACAAGGGATGAGATCAGGCAGGGGATCATAGACGTGGTCAGGGAGAACAATTACAAATCCTGTTACCTGAGGCCTTTCGCCTTCTTCAATGACGACCGCATTTCCCTGCAGACCAAGGGAAAGAAAGTCAGCGTTGCTGTTGTCGGGGTCCCTTACAACAATTACTTTGGCGATACCTCAAACAAAGGTGTTACTTGCAAAGTCGCAGGCTGGAGAAGAATCAACTCTGATATCCTGCCCATACAGGCAAAGGCCAGCGGTAACTACCTGAATTCGGTAGCAGCAATTGGTGAGGCGGATGCTGCAGGATTTGACGAGGCCATACTGCTCTCCAGGAACGGATATATTGCCGAGGGCCCTGGCGAAAACATATTCCTTGTTAAGGACGGGAAGCTTGTCACACCGGGGCTGGAGTCAGACATCCTTTTTGGGATTACAAGATTCTCCCTCATTGAACTTGCAGGCAAAATGGGCATCGAAATCACAGAACGCCAGATACACAGGGATGAACTGTATACATGTGATGAGGCATTCTTCTGCGGTACAGCAGCTGAAGTCACCCCCATAGTGAATGTTGACGGAATACCTGTTGGCGACGGAAAACCCGGCCAGATTACGGAAAAGATTGGAAAGAAATTCATGGGTGTGGTATCGGGCAGGGAGAAGGAATTCCTGCACTGGCTCACATTTGTAAAATGATGGGAATCAGCACGGAAAATGCAATTCCCATTAAGCTGAAGGTACAGAACTGTACCAAATAATATTTATTGTAAATTAAAAATAACGGAGCGATTTCATGCCTAACAGATCAGAATCAATACTTGGAACATTTGGAGGAATCATAGGGATCATAATCGGCGCCCTTTCTTTCATAATCAGCGGAATTGAGTCAGTTGTAAGGCTGCATTTCCAGAATGCAGTTGTAAATTCAATCATCATGGTTGTGGTGGCATTCATAGCCCTGTTTGGAGCCGGCATCACCAGAAGGGACAGGCTTGTGGGCGGTGTAGTAATGGTTTTCGCAGCAATCCTGGGATTCGCCCTTTTCGATGGATTCTACCTTATATCTAGCATAATCGTGCTTCTTGCGGGAATCATCGCCCTTGTGGAGCACTTCAGATAGAGCGGGCAGCCATTTATTTGTAATTTAATATTACCATCTATCATATTTTCCACATTTTGCGGCTTCCGTGTCAAAATCTATTTATGATCCATTAAATACCATCATCAAGATCAATGGCAGCAACTGAAAATCATACCGGAACAAAATCTTCCGGAGCATTTGCCAGCCCATGGTCTGGGAAATTGGAGAGCTAACAATGCCTGCTGAAATTCAAGACAATGGACTGAGGGAAATCCTGAGAAGATACCCCACCGGTGTAACAATTGTAACTGCACTTCTAGACGGAAAACCCTGGGGAGGCACAATGAATTCTTTCACATCCGTGTCCCTCGATCCACCCCTCATTGCCATCTTTGTAATGGAGAAAGGCAGAACCACAACAGCCATCAACCAGACAGGAAAATTCGTTGTGAACATCCTGAAGTTCAACCAGGAAAAGGAAGCAAAGCAGTTTGCAAGTGACAATGTTCCTGACAAGTTCCTGGATGTTTCCTACAGGGAAAGCAGCAATGGAATCCCAATAATTGAAGGTTCACTGGGATACATAGAGTGCGATCTCTATGATGCGAAGAAGATCTCAGACCACATAATGTTCCTGGGTAAGGTAACCAGATCAGAGGTTACCATGGATGAGGAAGCACTGGTCTTTTACAGGCGCGCATTCAGGAGTTTCACAGGTACAGTCTGACCGCCCTCTGCCTGTTTCTGGTCACAGCAATATGTCCCTCTCAGAGGGGACTCTTATGAAATTTATGAGATTGAAGGGATTCGAGAGAAGGTTATCTCTCATTCTTGGCCTCCTTGACCTCTTCATGTAATACCTTGAAATATGCTTCATGGCCCTCATTTCATAAGAAAGGAGGTCGGACAGTTTCTTCTCCGTCTGTTCTGAGTCGAAACCGATTGTAACAGTGAAGTTGAACCTGCCACCATATCGCCTGCCACTACTGCCCGATCTCACGGAAACACAATACCTGATGACTGCTGTCCTGTCTACTGCAGTGTAATCAAGGATATTCCGCACAAACCCTGGATGGTAAAACTCCTTCTTCCTGAGGTTAAGAATGGAATTCTTCAGGATCACGGAATTGTTTCCACCCACTTCTGGCAACTGGGCATCTTCAAAGACAGCCCCGTATATTCTGGAGAAGAAAGCCTCCATCATCTCAAGGTTCCTCGTGCTCTCAGAGGCTATGAAAAACCTGGTCTGGAACTGAGTGCTCTGGACAAGGAACATGTTCTGGGTGTATGATTCCGGCAGCAGAAGCCTGCATTTCTCCCTGTAAAGCATGGAATCTGTTCTTATTTCCCCGGCTGGAAACAGTATTTCCTTAGTGTGTATGCTTCTGTGCTCCATGTCCAGGGATCGCCCATTCTCCAATAAAATTTGCATTAAGCTTCCCTTTACTCAAGAGCGCAGCAATAAAATACAACACCGGGCTAAGGTCCTCATGGGGAATGAACACACTGTTGAGCAGTATCTGAAGCTAATGAACCTCTCATCCGTCCTCCTGGACAGGAGCGGGGAAAAAATCGCGCTTGAAGTCTCAAGGCCATATCACGAGAAGAAGAGCCCAACAGAAACAGCAGTGGTTGTGTTTTCTGCAAAGGAAAAGAAGCCTCTACTTGAACTGAGGGAGCCAAATGTGAGAAAACACTTCCCTGTTTTCAACAGCCTCGGGAACAAAATAGCCTACCTTGAAAAGGCTGATGAGAAACACTCCCTTGTAATACACAACCTCACTGAGAATATTTCAGAAAAGATTGAACTTGATGGGGACCCCGTCCAGATACAATGGCATGGTGACTCCATCCTCATACTCAAGAATGATCCTGTAAACCCGGAACTGAAGAAGAAGCACAATGAAGGCCTGGACGGGGCATTCTTCGAGGAGGAAGAGCCATACTGCTCGCTGTACCAGTACATCCCCGGGTCAGGTTTCAGGAAACTCACTGAGAACCTCCAGGTCTGGGAGTTTGACTCAGTTGGAAATACTGCTGTCCTGGTGGCATCCAGCGACCCGTATGAATGGTCCTGGTTCAGGTCCAAACTCTACTCTCTCGCATTGGAAGAAAAGAATCTGTCCCAGATCTACGATCCAGGGTTCAGGAGCCTTGCACGCCCAAAGATTTCTCCAGACGGCCTCAACGTACTGTTTGCAGAGTCTCTGAGAAGCGACCATGGCCTCACCATGGGCGACATAATAAAATATTCCCTGAAGGATGGCAGCCATGTCAACCTCACCGAAGGGCACAAAAGAAGCTACTCCGATATTTCCTGGGTGGACAACTCAAGAATAGCCGCCCTCTGGTTGCAGCAGGGCATTTTTGGCATTTCAGAGTACGACGGGGAATTCAGGGACATTTGGCAGGGCACTGGCACAGTGCTTTCAGGCTTCAATCCAAGTTTCTCCTGCTCATCCGGAAAATATGCTTTCGGTTACACAGACGGCAACAACCTGCCAGAACTCTATATCATGGGGCATGAAGGAAAACCGGAGAAGATTAGCAGCTTCAACAGTGGCCTTTCAGATCTGGAGAAGTATCCGGCTGAGGTGTTAAAGTGGAAAGCGGAGGACGGAATGGAAATCTACGGTATCCTCAGGTCACTTGGCCCGGAAAAGCCATTAGTGGTGTATGTCCACGGAGGGCCCACGTCGGCTTCAACCATTTCCTTCATTGACAGGAGCACAGTGTATCTTGGTGCCGGCTTCTCAGTATTTTCCCCGAACTACAGGGGAAGCACCGGGTCTGGCAGGGAATATGCCGAGGCAAACCGTGGGGACATGGGAGGCAAGGACTTCACTGACATAATGTCTGGAATCGAAAGCCTGAAGAAATCAGGAAAGCTCACTACAACAAAGATATTCATCGTGGGCGGTTCATACGGAGGTTTCATGGCATCCTGGGCAGTGACACAGACAAACCTGTTCACTGCTGCAGCAGGGCTGTTCGGGATCGCAGACTGGTTCAGCTTCCACGGGACAAACTTCGCCCCGGACTGGGACCGCATTCATTACGACGATGATCCTTACACCGGGAAGCTGTTCAGCAAGTTTTCGCCAATAAGGTATATTTCCAACGTCACGACCCCCATCATACTTATGCACGGGATCAACGACCCATGTGTCCCGGTGTCTCAATACCATCAGTTCTACAGGGCACTGAAAGACCATGGGAAGACGACAAGGCTCCTCCTCTTTCCCAGGGAAGGCCATGGCTTCTCCGAGAAAAAGCACATTGAGCAGTATATCACGGAAAGCATCAACTGGTTCAGGAAATACCTGGATCAGTGAAGTGTTTTCAGGTAGGAATCCAGTGCGTCGAGTGTTTCCCTGAACTTCTGCGGCTGTTCTGTAAAGCATAGCCTGAAGCTCTTTCCCACACCAAAATAATCACCGGGGCAGATAAGGATCTTCTCCTTTTCCAGGGCTCCCCGGCAGAATTCTTCCGAGCTGATGCCATAATTATACCTGACCAGGCCATATGAGCCACTTCGAGGCTCTTCCCACTGAAGGTCACCATGCCCCTTCATGTAAGAACGGAGATACTCCAGATTTGGTTCAAGGATGCTCCTTGCCCTCTTCGTGAACCAGCCCCTCCTGTCGAGAAACTGCCCTGCAATCCAGAGCGGGAACTCCGGGTTCCTGATGCCTGTAATGTTCCTGAGGTCCCTGAGGATCCTTACAACCTCAGGCGGGGCAACAATCCATCCAACCCTAAGGCCGGAGAAACCGTAGAATTTTGTCATGCTGCCGTTGACTATGATTTCCGGGGAGTTTTCATAAAAGCTATTTGGCCTCTCCCGGAAAGTAAATTCTAGGAATGCCTCGTCGGCATACATGAATCCGCCACTCCTGAACTGCCTCTCCCTGATGCCCTTGAGGAATTCTGGGTCATGAAGGTTACCGTTGGGATTGTTTGGATTTGAGAAGAAGAACGCCTTTGGGCCGGATCCTGATGCCATCTTCTCCTCTATGTTTTGGAAAGGTGCAAGAATCGTATCCAACCCCATGTTCTGCGGAACGTTGAAAATAGGCTCGTATTCCGGTTGCCCTATGAAAACAGGAAGGTGCTTCGCCTGTGCAACCATGCTGAGAAGGCTTATGCTTTCTGATCCCCCGGTGGTGAGGAAAACGTTCTCCTCAGGGAATCCATAGAGCTTGCAGAGCCTTTCTTTAAAGAAGTTCTTTGGGTCAATGCGGTCCCTCTTCATGTCTTCAAGGGAGGTATTGATTCCAAGGATTCCGAAATCCGGCTCTTCAAGTCCGCTGCTTGAAAGGTTGTGCTTCGCCTGCGTGTAATGGTCCTCTATCCACCTGATGAGCTTCTGCTCCATTGGATATTCCGACATATGTGCCACTAGAGCCCCATCTGTGAAATAGTTTCCTTTGTGGCCTGAACCACAGCTCCGTCACTGTCATACCGGTTCTTCCATCCGGTGGAGGCAAGTTTCTCAATTCCAAGCTGGGCAATCTTTACGTCTCCCTTCCAGCCCCTGCCGTTGACACCGCCTGTGTAGTTGTATTTCACATCTCTGAGCCCCATCTCTGATACAACAATGTCAGCAATCCTTGACACTGAGGTGGTAAGTGGGTTCCCAAGGTTGTATATGTCAGTTTTCTGGGATTTCTCGTGCACGTAGATCATGGATTTCACGCAGTCCTCAACATACAGGTATGACTTCCTCTGGGTGCCGTCCCCAAGGATCTCAAGTTCCCTGTTGTTTTTCTGCAGTTTCTTGATGAAATCAAATATGACTCCATGGGTGGAATTCTTTCCAACAATGTTTGCAAACCTGAAGACTGTGCCCTTTATTCCATAATAGTGTGAATAAGCAGTGATGAAGCCTTCGCACGCCATCTTGGAAGCACCGTAACTTGATATGGGCATGTACGGGCCGTAATTTTCCGGAGTTGGCATGACCGAGGCTTCGCCATAAACTGTGGAACTGGATGCAAAGAGGATTTCCTTCACTTCCCTCTTCCTCATGTATTCAAGGAGGCTGAATGTGCCTGCAACGTTGTTCTGAAAATCCACTGAGGGGTTCTCTGCCCCATTCCTTACGTCGGAATTGGCTGCAAGGTGGATCACCACGTCGACGTCATCGAGCCCTGGAACAGATTGCAGGTCATTTATGTCTCCCCTGATGAATTTGAAATTTCCTGAGCTCCTGAAGGGCTCAACATACCTCTCATCCACATTGGAAAGGTTGTCCAGTGCTATGACCTCATTATCCTGTATAAGCGTTTCAACCATGTTTGAGCCAATAAACCCTGCTCCGCCTGTAACAAGTATCTTCCTTCCCTTCATTGAGAGGTTCCTCCTTCTTTCAGAGGGTTATTTTCATGGATGTGTTAAATCTTCGCAGTTGATGAGAACTGTGCCAGATGCATTCTGTGGCTCATCCTAGATGGTGTTTAATGGCAGCACAAGTCAATTCCCTCTTCTCTCGAAATCCAGTTCGTCATCTACCTTTTTCATTCGTTCCTTGTATTCCCTGTATCTGCGTGTCCACAAGGAAAGAATCATCCACTGCCTGATGCCCAATACTATGAAAAGCAGAGCCAGGATTATGGTAACCCCTCCCACAGCAATGAAGCTTTGAGGAGAGCCTATAAGGATAGGTGCAACATGCCATGAAACCGGGATTGCTATAACCACCGCTATGATCATGACGATTACCAATTTTTTTGTGCGGTATACCTGCGAAACCAACTCATCCGTGATCCGAAGGATGCTTTCTGGTTGTTCATGCTCCTCCCTTTCATCCCTACCACCATGTTCTCTATTAGCCATAGCTAAACGCTCCATTTCCATTTGTCATCTCTGTTTTACCTCCTCATTTCTCGGGAATAGGGATTCGTAAGGCTCAAGAATCTCCCTGGCGAGATTCTCTCCCTTTTCAGAGACCCTGTATAATATTACCTTCTTTGCACCCCACGGCTCCTCTCTTCTCCGGATAAAATCTTTTTCCACCAGTTCATCCAGTATGCCCCGGTGCTTACTGTTGTTGAGGCCGCAGTATGCCATGAGTTTGCTCTGGTTGAGTTCTCCGTATTCCGCAAGTTTCAGGATTATATCCTTTCTCATGTAGATCCTGTCCCGGTGTTCGTGTATCAATTCAACTGCAATCTCTCTACGCACCCAGTACTATAAAATTTTGGCGAGGAAAAGGTTGCCAGCAGAAGCGGATCATTTTTTACCTCTACCCTTCAGAAGGTAGGCAGTCATTTTTTCCATCTGGTCTTCACTTATTTCCCCTTTTGCATATCTTTCCCTAAGTATCTGAAACTCTGCACCTCCATCCTTGCGCCCCCCATATGGGGCTGGGAAACCTCCAACTGCCCACCTCAGAAGAAAAGTAAGCAACAGAATGAAAACCACTGAAAACAGGACCGCGATGGGTGCGAAATACCACCAAGCCATGTGCTGATCACCTCCATCGTAGGTAGAACAAAAGCATCCTGAAAGACGTTGTTAACAACAGTTACTTAACGAAGTTATGTAACTTGGATTAGCAATGGTTTTTCCATTGTGGCCATAGGCATTCCCATGAACAGCAAAAGACTGGTTGTTGCACAGGTGCTTGCCATTGTGGCCATAGCACTGTCTCTATTAACCGAGTTCGGAATTGTGGGCGCTATTGGTATAGAAGAGAAAATCACAGGTGTTATGGGATTCGTGCTGGCCATTGCAGCCTTTCTGTTTTCCATAGGCAGGGAATCTGCCATAATAGCCGTGCTGCTTATGTTACAGGGGGCAGTCATGATGGCCGTTTCATTTACAGCGGGGGCTGAAATAGGAATAGCATTTGGCGCGGTTGTGTTAGTGCTGGGGGTTGTAAAGGGGCTTCTGTATATGAGGATCGTTTCAAGGGCTGGCAAATAAAAGTGCCATGCATAATTTCAGACCCTGTAATGTCGGTATCTTGCAAAGAATGCGACGTCATATGCAATCTTAATGAGCGCAGCGGAGAAGAACACCCCTTCGGGAAATACTTCAAACAGGAGGCCCGCGAGGCCTGGGCCAGGTATCTGGAGACCATTCCTTACGCCGAGGAAAATCGAATTCCCTGCAACTCTGGCGTCGCTTGGGATCATGGTGTTCACTAGGCTGTCCCTGGGAGGGACATCCATCTGGCTGGTGGTCTGCCTGAGATACAGGAAGACTTCGCTGATGAGAAGGCTGTGGAATACCGGTACAAGAAAGAGCATAACGTTGCTGAAAAGGTGCGTATATACCATTGTCCTCACAAGGCCTATACCCTTGGAAATGCGTCCCGAAAGGATAACTGAAATGGCTGTGACAATGTTTACAATGACGAATATCAGGCCGGCTCCGGAGAGGCTTATGCCGTAAACAACCTTGAACCACAGGGTGATTATTGCCGTGTTAACCAGCCCGCCCCCAAGGGAGTCCACTGAAAAAAGCGCTGCAAGCGTTTTTACGTTCCTTCTCACCTCAGGATCGGCTATTGCCTGCTTCTGGGCCTTGGGCTTGAGGTCCGGGAACTTGAGCCAGAGGTATATGGTCACCTGGAGGAGTGACAGCAGGAAATCAATGAGAAATATGGTTTCAAAACTCACACCAGTGTCAAAGTACAGGAAGGCGCTGGCAATGGCACCGCTTGCATAGGAAGCGAAGTTGTACAGAGAGAACATCATGGTTTTCCTGTGCTGGTCTTCTATGGAAAGGCTGATGGTGTACTGTTCGAGGGACTGGTTTGTGGTGAGATCCCTGCCCGCAAAGGAAAGCGCACCCACGACCATTGCCAGTATGAGGAAGTAGATGTCATTGCCAATGTACAGTATGAGCAGAGATACGCTGAAAAGCACTGAAAGAAGGGCAAGTTTGGTCTTTATCCTCATCTTAGCCGCGGTGAACAGGTAAAGGAAAAGCGTCGACACTCCAAGGCTCACTAGCACTATTATGGAAGTGTAAAGGGCACTGTAACCTAGAAATGAAACATAAAACGGGATGGAAATTGCAAGTGATGAAAATATGAATGATCGAATGGCCTTGGCCAGCGAAAGCATTGGTCCGGGTCTAGGCATGCACTGGCATCTCCCGATGGTTGTAAAATTGTTGGTTTATCACAGTGGTTTCAGGTGAAGAACTGGTATTCGTAAAGTACCATCACATCAGCGTTCCTGTCCACGGACCTGACCCTGGATATGCTCTCCTTTGCAGCCTTCAGGTTCTCTGAGTAGCAGAATAGCACACCGGCGGTGGCATCCCTGATGACAAATATGGTCTGGGGCTCAAGCAACTGGGTCAGGGCATTCACAGCATGGGAGAATATTGAGTATATTACAACATCCCCGCCGGACAGGTCTATCTGGGACACCACTCCAATGAGCCGGTTCTTGATGAGCAGGTTTAGCCTGCGCTTCACCGTCATGTAGGGGAGATCCAGCTTTGAAGCAATATCCGTGACAGACATCCTCGGGTCCTCTCTCAGGAGCCTGATGATCTCCCTGTCATTGCTGTTGAGGTTCATTCCAACCTGCCCTGTGGGAGGAATATACTTCATGACAGGGTCCCCAAGTTCCCTGCCCGCTTCAGCTATCTTCCTTTCCACCTCTTCCACCCGGTCTCCCCTGAAGCCGTAAAGGGTTATTTCCTCAAGGCATTTGGTTATGGAAGACACCTCACCGTTGTATTCCTTGTCAGATTTGAATGCAGCGAAACCCTCAACCTTCCCGTCAAGCAACGGGCTTACAATGAGTGAATAACCCTTGAGGACCCCGTCCGAAATGAGCTTGTTAATCCTGTACCCCAGGGCCTGTGCAGATATTCCAACATTCTGAGCTATCTGCCTCTGGGAAATCCTCCCGTCCTTAAGGAGGTTGAAAAGAATTTTCTTGTCCACCTGATCCATTTTCGCTTATCATCGGATAGATTTGGCAGTATTATTTACATTCTGTTCTGCCGGCACGTTTGGAAAAGGTTATGACCAATGAAAGCCATGAAATAGTGCAGAGTGCCCAGAGGGGCTGTACTTATGTATGACGCTGGACCAGAAAGAATTCTAGACGCTCAGGGCATCCTGGGAAAATTCATCAGTACCAGGAATCTCACAAGAGAGCTGTGCCAACCCCTCGACAGGGATGACTATATGGTCCAGGCAACCCAGGATACTAGCCCTCCAAAATGGCACCTTGGACATACAACCTGGTTCTTTGAGAAATTCATTCTCAGGCAATTCTCCAGGAACTACAGGCAATTTGATGAAAGGTTTGACTATGTTTTCAATTCCTATTATGAGACTATAGGTGAATTTGTTCCCAAACCTTCAAGATCGGCCATCTCCCGGCCTTCCCTGGAATCGGTGCTTGACTACAGGAAGCAGGTTGAGGAATCATTGGGGGAACTTCTCAATGAACAGGGCGATAACCTTGAAGCCCTTAAAAGGGTGGAACTTGGCATCAACCATGAACAGCAGCACCAGGAGCTGCTACTAATGGATATCAAGAGGAACTTTTACCAGTCGCCTTACAGGCCGGCTTATGCAAAAGGCAGGAAACCCGCCTCGTCACGAAGCGTAGAAAATTTCACAGGTTTCCAGGAACAGACAGCCAGGATTGGATTCCACGGCCATGGGTTTGCCTTTGACAATGAAATGCCTGCCCACAACGAAATTGTCCCTCCTTTCACCATCTCAAGCCGCCCGGTATCAAACGGGGATTTCGTTGCATTCATAGAGGATGGCGGTTACAGGAAACCGCAATTCTGGCTTTCTTCAGGGTGGGAATGGCGGCTGGAAAATCATATAGAAATGCCACTTTACTGGGAAATTAATAGTGGAAATTACCGTTATTTCACACTATACGGCATGCAGGAACTGGATCTTCATGAACCGGTATTGCACATTTCATATTATGAGGCAGACGCCTACGCAAGATGGAAAAACGCAAAGCTGCCAACTGAGCCCCAGTGGGAGGTCGCAGCCTCCTCACAGGGTTGGGACGAAAAAAACTGGCTCGAAGCGGGATATTTTGCGCCAGTTTCAGATAACAAAACCTCAGGAATCACCGGCATGGGCAACGCATGGGAATGGACCCTAAGTGCCTACCTGCCATACCCTGGATTCAGGCCGCTGGAAGGCTCCCTTGGCGAATACAACGGCAAGTTCATGTCCGGGCAGATGGTGCTCAAGGGGTC
The DNA here is from genome assembly GCA_021811525.1 of Thermoplasmata archaeon. The sequence goes on from JAJZOK010000105.1 coordinate 13,542, forward strand.
AAGTTTCTGCACTCCCAGAGGCCACTCAAGGATCTCCTACAGGAACTTCTATGCGCCTGGAAGCAGGTGGCAGTTTTCAGGCATGAGGCTTTCAAGGGATGAAGCTAATGGGAACTAACCCGATTATAGACCTGAAGCCAAAACTCTCTGACTTCAGGACTGAGGTCCTTCAGGGCCTTTTGAAGGATCCCAAGGAAACAGACCCAAAGTTCCTCTACGATGAAAGGGGATCAAGCCTTTTTGACAGGATAACTGGACTGGAAGAATACTACCCGACCCGGTCTGAAATAGAGATACTTGAGAAGCAGGGGCCGGGCATCGCAGATTACATAGGTGAAATGTCCACAATTATAGAGCTTGGGGGCGGCAACGGGTCCAAAGGTGCAATCCTACTGAGATCAGTGAAGTCCCCTGTGGAATACATACTTGTGGATATTTCCAGGGAAGCCCTTGGGCTTGCAGTGAAGAACATTTCCTCAGCATACCCTGAACTGGAGGTAAAGGGAGTCTGCGCAGACTACACCAATTACGATGTTATGGCCGGACTGGGAATAAAGGGAAGGAAGAGCATAGTCTTCCTGGGATCGACCATCGGTAATATGGAGCCGGAGGAAGCATCACAATTCATTGGCAACTGCAGGAAGGTAATGTCACACGGGGATACCCTGACCATCGGTGTTGACCTGAAGAAGGACATCGGAAAGCTTGAGCGTGCATACAACGATTCAAGCGGCATTACAGCCGAGTTCAATGAAAACCTCATTGAAAGGATAAACCGCACCTTCGGATGCAGTATTGACAGGTCTGCATTCCGCCACCAAGCCTTTTACAACAAGAAGAAGGGAAGGATTGAGATGCATCTGGAAAGCACAAAGGACCAGATCATATCACTTGACGGCGTGTCCGTTAATTTCCGGAAAGGGGAGACCATACACACTGAAAACTCATACAAGTATTCCCTTGACGATTTCAGGACAAAACTGGAAGAGGCCGGCCTGGAAAGTGTAGTATGCTGGACTGACTCAGGCTCCAATTTTGCACTTTTTTCAGCTAAGGCATGAGGTTTTTGATTTTCCTCCTGCACAAATGTTAAAATGAATTCTGCATGGAAGATTGCATGAAGGAAGAGGTCAGCAGCGGAATAGTGGTTTTTCAGGAAGAGAAAGGCACAAGGAAATACCTGCTTCTGAACAGGAGAGAAGGTTTCCTGGATTTTCCCAAGGGACACATAGAGGCGGGAGAATCAGAAGAGATAGCTGCTGAGAGGGAGACCCTGGAGGAAACGGGATTAACCGTAAAGCCTATCCACGGTTTCAGGAAAGAATCAGAATACTGGTTCCGTGCACCTCCCAGAACCTCAGATGACAGGTCACTGTCCTATTCGCAGTATGCAAAGAAACGTGGAAGCGGCGAACTCATACACAAGAGGCTTGTTATGTTTCTTGGCAGGGCACTGGAAAACCAATCTCCCAAAGTATCCATTGAACACACTGGATTCCAGTGGCTGGATTATGAGCAGTGCATGTCAAAATTAAGATACGACAACCAGAGAGAACTCCTTGAAGAAGCAAACAAATTTCTCTCTGAAGCTGGCAGTTGAAAAGTGTTTCAGAATGCCCGCTGCATAATGCCATTGGCAATGCTGTATGAATGATCTGCCCTGATATCCGGCAGTGAGTGGGCGACCAGTATCACGTCCGCCTTCAGTGAAGTGGATAGTTTCCTTATTTCATCCATGACACCAAATGGATCACTGAGGCTAGAGAGGGCCTCATCAATGAGAACTGCTTCTGGCCTCCTGTAAAAGGCGGTTGCAAGTGAAACGCGAATTTTCTGGCCCATGCTCAGGTTCCCTACCTTTCCATAGAAATCTATCCCGAAACTCTCCTTCAGTTCACTGATCCTTCCGGGATCCCCATCAGGCTTTCCAGGAAAGGCAATATGCCTGTCAACTGAGAGGTTGCCAATGAATGAACCTGGTGAAATATGCACTATTCCACGCTTCTGCACTTCAACTTCTGTAATATCCCTTCCATTGATACTTATGATGCCCGACTGGAGCGGGATGAATCCTGCCAGCGCATTGAGGAATGTGGATTTCCCCGCACCGTTCTCACCCGACAGGAGGGTGATCCCTTCATCATGGAAACGTGCACTGAGCTGGAATTCTCCCTGCAGTAGCTTAAACTCTGCCTCAATCATCTAGTGCTTCCTCCCCGGAGATCCCCTTCTCCTGTTCCTGTAGCCCAGGTTCCCTCCCCCCACAAACCTTATTGCGATGACTATGGCAAGGGAGAACAGTATCATGAGGGCAGAGGAAGTCACTGCTACACCTGGGCCAAGATATCCGTAAGACTGGTAAATTTCTACAGAAACAGCCTGGGCACCATTGAAAGGGTAGGTGAGAACATAATTGGCTATGATGGCCACTGATCCGTACTCGCTCATAGCCCTGCTCATGGCTGTCAGGCTGGAGGATATGATTTCCCGGGAAGCCCCGGGAACCAGTACTGAATAGAGCACCCTCATGCGGGTTGCCCCGAGAGTCATGGCAAAATTTTCAGGTTCAACCGGGGATGAAGCGAATACTGACTGCGCTGATCTCAGGTAAATGGGCATGGCAACAAAACTCAGGGCAAGGACAAGGCCCTGAAGCGTATTGAAAAGCCCGAACCCTATGGAAGTCAGGAACCTTCCAAACGGAGTCAGCGGGCTTCCAATGAATAGAAAGGCAATTCCCACAATGGGATGGGGAATGGAGGCGGGAAGGTCTGAAACTGCCTCCCAGACAGCATGCGACTTCCGGGACAGTTCAAATGCAAGGGGAGTGAACACCAGAAATATGATGAATGCAGCGAGTGCTGAGGAAACAATGGTTACCGCGATGGACACAAACACCGTGCCGCTCAGGCCCATGGCGGAGTGGAATACAACAAATCCGTAGTAGAGGATGAAGATGATGGGGACTGCAGCGATGGCAACTGAAATCAGCGAAATTGCCCATACCCAGTCCCTTCCTCTCATTTAGTGCGCCCCTGGGAACTATATGGCTCCAGCTGAAGTAATTTTTCCCTGGTTGAGCAGATCTGATATCGGCGACGGTACCACAGTATCATTGAAAAGGAGCGGCTTAGCAATAGGGACAAGCCCGAATGAAGCCATTTCGCTGTTGTGCATTACGACAAAGACTGAGAAATTCAGCGAAGCAGCGGTGTCAGCGCCATTTCCTGCAAGGCTTGTGACCAGAAGCATGATAGGGGACCCATATGCAGGGCCGGTTGCTGTGCTGTATGAGAAACCTGAGTAGAAACTCTCCATTGATGCATTACCAAAATTGGTGTAATTTGAAAGTTCAATGTAGGGAAGCCTGTCAGAAACCGCCACAGACTTGTAGATGAAGAGGAACTGTATATTTCCCGTTGTCAGGGGGGTTACTAGTTCTGCAGCGCTCGTGCTGTTGGAGACTCCGCCATTTGCGACGATCCTGGACGTAAATATTGTTTCATTTCCAGCGTATAGTTTCCCTGCGATCTCCAGGGAAATCCAGCCCCTTAGGCCGGCAGGATCGCTGCTTGGGTTGGAAATTCCCACTTTTACCTTTCCGGAAGTGAGGTTGTCATAGGCTGCAGAATAGTTCTGTGTGCTGTTGGTCTTGAGGGCTGAGCCGAACTCAGCCACAATGCTGTTCACCAGTGCAGCCTGGGTTGAATTGGAGTATGCCAGCACCAGCTGATCTGAGGCAAAGGCCATAGCCCAACCTGAGTACCTCGAACCCAGATATGACTGGCTATAGGAGCTCTTAGCCACTGACACGAAGGCATTGGCAGGATCGCCCTGGCTGATCTCGCGGGCATCAGCGAACGACCCTCCACCTTTGGCATTGAGGACGCTGAAACCTGACTCATTATGGTACGCGGAAAGGAGGTAGTTTGCCTCAGCTACATATGCATCAGCGGAGTATACGATCAAGGGAGTTGCCATACCGGATGTGTAATGGCTGTAACCTGCGTAAGCTGCAATTCCCACAACTACTATGGCAGCAATCACCGCCCCGGCCTGCTTTCCCCTCATGCCCTGCCTATTGAAATACGAGATATAAAAGATTGTTTAAATCAATGCAAATGTAAACATTATTATTTTGCAGAATGTTATGATTCATCATGCCCCAAGATGAGAATTTACCCAGGAACCTCTTCCTGTCATCCAGGCAGATCCAGATCATGAAACTGAGGCAGGAGGGTTATTCCACTGAAGGAATCGCAAAGGAAATCGGCACTACGAGGCAGAACGTCTCAATCCTGGAGAAGAGGGGACACAGGAACCTGGAAAAGGCCATCAGGACCCTCAACGCAGTAAGGGAACTGAAACTGTCACATGAGGTGCACATTGAAGGCAACATCCATGTCCTGGATGCAGTGAAGGAGATAATCGATCGGGCCGACAAGATGAACATTAGGCTAAACGACAACCTCATTGGCCTCATGACGCGACTCAAGATGGCCGTGGAAGGGGACCTGAAGAACGGCATAATCCAGAAAGCAATGGATATCCTGATCTTTCAGGACGGAAGCGTCCAGTTCACCTGAACCTTATTGTACCGCCAGAAGGGCTCCCTGGAGGCTTTAGCCTGAACAGCAGGGAATAAAGCTGGAGAGGCGCCCTGCCTCTCACATCGGGCTCCTTCAGCCTCAGGAACAACAGGGACGAGAGGAACCTTCCGGCAAACACTATCAAATAGCCATAAAACAGGGCCTCATAAAGTGGAAGCCCGGTCATAAGGTAGGAAAGCAGGTATCCCCCTGTCAGTGCCCCTGCAAGATACATAAGGCCGTTGAAACCGTTTATTATGGAAAGGTATTCTGCCCTCTGCTTCTCCGGTACAATGTCAAGCACATATGAATTCATGACAATGTTCTGTATGCCTCCAATGACGCCGCTGTATATCTCAAGCAAGACGAAGGCAGGAAAGGTTCTTGAGAATGCATAGAAGAGTGGTATCCCGCTGAGCAGAACCCTGTTCAGGAAAATGAGGGGAGGCCTCTGGATCCTGTCAGTGACCCTTCCAAGGATAAACTGTATTACGATGGTTGACCCAATGGAGGCTATTGTAAGAAATGCAACATCCGTAAGGGTAAATTTCATCACCAGGACCATGGTGATTGGAAACATAGGCCAGGCCATTGACCAGAAGTATCCCTGGGTATTCATGGCAATCAGGTAGTTGAAGAAAAGGCGCTCTTTCCTGAGGTTCTTCAGTGTCTTCAGTATGCTTCCCACGACCTTTGTGGAATGCCTTGTCTCCTTTATCCTTCCCATCAGGAAGGCACTTATGGCATAGGATCCAGCTGCGGCAAAGAATGCGATCGTAATGTCAGAATTAACCTGGCCGCTGAAGAAGAAGGTCATCACAAGCAGCGATACAAGGGTTCCAATTGAACTCAGGTTGTTGATGATAGCAAGGAAGCGCCCCCTCACGTTGGACTCGGTCTCATCTGCGATCAGGGAAAACCAGTTCACCGTTATCATGGCAGCGAAGAAGGACACGAGCCCGTACACCAGGATAAGCTCCAATGGCGTGTCCACTATGCCGAGGAAATACCAGAGCAATGCAAGAATTATGCTCCCCGCTACAAGAAACGGCCTCCTTTGGCCAACCTTGTCGCTAATCCTCCCCCAGAGGATCTGGCCACCATTTCCCAGGGCATTTGCGGTGGACTGTAGCCATCCCATTTCAATGGCAGTTGCACCCAGGTAAACACCGTAAACTCCAACAAATGATGAGGCGGCAGTGGCGCCAACCGCAATGACAATGGATCTGATCGCGAGAATAGTCTTGTTAAGCATAATTGCCAGGTCTGAATTTTCCAGTTCATTCCAGTTAAATAAATGAAACTTTGTAATTCTGCAAACAACACGCTTTTAAGGCAAATTGGAAATACATATCCATGAAGGCGCTTGTGCTGGGCGGGACAGGATTCATAGGCAGAAGGCTGGTGGGAAACCTCCTCTCTGGAGAAAACGAGGTAACCGTTCTCAAAACATTATGAAATGTTATGCAATGTCTCGTTCGGAACGTATGCCATCTCAGTCCTTCCTGTTCCAGGAGCATCAGGCATGCTCCTGGTGTACAGGTATTCATCCATCATGGATGGCAAAGAGGATCCCGCACTCACGGGGAAC
>JAJZOK010000104.1 GCA_021811525.1 Thermoplasmata archaeon
ACGTTCCTATGAGTATGTTCATTTTTAATTATATGGTTTTCGGCATTAATACTCCGTAATAGAAAAACTGCAATTTATGGTCATAGAAGTTTTCCGGATGTTATTCCTCGGGACCTAATCTCCCTGACACACCAGGTATTGGCTGCTGAACGAATTAAGAGGCAGTTTCCCGCCATAAGTTACTGAAAAGGTTGAGCTGTTGGCGGTTGCCACTAATGGCTCCCCGGCAAAATTCCACGTATGAAGGGAAACTATTGATGAATATGGTGTCCGGCTGCTGTTATACTGAGAATAAAATGCATAGTTCCATGCTTGGGACATAGTGCCGTTGAAAGTGTAGTTCAGTGAGCGCAGTGACATGTTGTCAACTGTGTATGATAATCCCGAAAATGTTATGGAGCTTCCGTTGAAAAGGTTGTATGAAGTGCTCTTGTTCACAAGGAGGTTTATGACCTGGGAGCTGGTAGATGAGAATATTTCAGAGGAACCTGTCAGGGAAACCGCGGACAGGCTAAGCGAGTGCCCTCCTGAGATGCCCGTCATGCCCAAAGGTAATGGGCCAAGATTGTCGGATGGCTGGCCGTTGCTGTAAGCCTGGAGAAGGGAACCGTCCTCGACCACGTAGTTTATGGCAGTAACATACTGAGTATTTCCAGAAGTTTCCATTACCCCTGCAATGTCATAGGACAAATTCAGGTAATGAGTTGTCTGGCCCGTGCTTCCAGTGAGGTTCAAAAACAGGCTCGCGGAAAGGGATGCATTGAATGAGGATACTTGCGGCAAGATGGAAAACTGCGTGTCCACCGCCTGGGAGAATATGGAAACGCCTGATATTCCCAGTGGAACGGATGCACTTATGGTTGAACCGGCAGGCATTGGAGTAGAATGGAGATCGGAGACGAGAGAGCCTATGGCAGCTTTGTTCTGAGTCTCATAGTGCGTTTCATTGGCTGTGGTCTGGGCGGGAATATACCAGACCATAAAGCTGGTAAAAAGAGTGATCAGGACTGCAAACAACAGAATCGCGCCTATTACTTCCGCGACCCCTTTGTCTTCCTTATTGAACGAGTTGCTGAAAAACCTGCTTTTTTTCACTCTGGCTTGGTATGTCCAGAATATCTTAATAATTTATCGTACGTATTATCTGCATTTCACATTGCAGTTTCCATCGGGAAAACCAGTGAAAAATGTAATTACAAAGAGCATATGACCATGACATTGTCAATACGCTGCTTGGAGATCCAGAATGGTGAACTCTCCGGACTCCCACCAGGGATAAATCTTGAGGAAATGGAGGGTGAGGAAATCATGGTCTGTGACCTTGATGCCATTTTCAGGGGAAAATTAAACCTGAGGCTCTACGACAGGGTTGCGAAATTCTTTGAAGTTGTTGTAGTGAATTTCCCAAACAGGGTTGAGGATCTAATGGATTCTCTTATATCAGGCGCATACAGCGTTGTCCTGAGTCCCGAAGTTTCGCCCAACACAATCAGGAAAATGCTTGAGGTATCAGAAAACATCATTCTCCCTTCAAAAAACCAGAATGTTGGTTTCTTCCTCAGCAATGGAGGGAAATATTTGATTGCAGAAAGGGAAGTCCCTTACAATTTCCAGAAGTGCTATAATGTGGGGCATGAATTGAGGGGGGACAGGTACATAGACGTTTTAGGCTTCCCTGAAAATCTTTTGGAGTATATATAATCTAAACCTGAAGAATACCAAGACTTTTATAGCAAACTCCAGTGAAAGTTATATATTGACTTTAGAAGAAGACTCTTCAGAAAAAATCAGTGCGTTCATTTCTTCCCTGTCGGTCCTCAATTTTCTTTTCGCTCTAACAATGAGCGTTTTTGGATATACTATTTTTTACCTTCTTGAAAAAAGCAACATTTCAATCTTGTATGGAGGCCTGGGCACGAGCATAGGTCAGGTAATCCTTCTGCTGATCCTGATCCCACAGGGAAGGTTGATCGACAAGGGCAGGGCATACTCATTGATGATTCTGGGGGCTTCCGTGTACGGACTGGTGATAATTTTCCTCTTCGTCGATTCGCTCGGCATATTGCTTTACTCCGGTGTCCTGATGGCCGCAGGAATTGGGATTGTCCTGGTCTCGCAAAATACATTCAAGAGTTCCCTCTCTTCATTTGTAGGAAAAGCGGTAAGGCTTTCAGTTGTGGGCAAGCATTACACAAGGATCATTTTAATGGAGATGATCGGCGGTGCTGTTGCAATGTTCACTGTGGCTGCTGCAGTTGTCTTTTCCACATTTCGTGTCATATACCTTGTTTCAGGGGTGCTTCTGCTTGCCGCTACATTTGCAGCATTCTTCATCCTTTTCCCTGAAAACAGGAAGATGATGGTTGAAGCAGAAAGGAAAACCAAAAGGCCACATTTCATGGAAAGTGTCAGGGCATTATCATCCCGGAAACGCTTTGTATTTCCCATTCTCCTTACTAAGATATTCATGGCGGTTGGAGTATATGTGGTCTCGTACTACTTTATCATAAGCGGGCAGCAGATCAATGTGAACCCCATATTTGCAATCATAGCATTGGGGATTGGTTTCTCCCTGACTGTGCCTTTCGGCTTGTTTGGGGAAAAATATGTAGATTCCCACCCCTCCATGGGCAAGAGTTACATTGTATTGCTGGCACTGCTTGATTTGGGAATGTACGGGTTTCTGGCAGGTGCCTTTTACCTTTCCCAGCCAGTGCTTTTCTACCTCTCACTGGCATTCTCTGCACCCGGACCAGTATTTGTGGCTGGCGGAATGACATATGAGCTCAAGATAATTGGAAAGGAGAACCGCGGTATGTTTGCTGCTATACAGCGAACCTGTGTAGGCATTACCTTTATGGCCATAGGGGTTCCATTTGCTTACGTTTTCACCCTGGATTACAGACTCATCTGGTATGTCCTGTTCATCCTTTCTATAGGGACTGTTCTTTCCACGCTTCTCATACCTTCCGGCAAGTACGTGGAGGAGCATTTTTCTAAACCACAGTCCTGAAACGGATAATAGCACGAACTGAAGCGCAATTATAAAGGAATGGACGGGCCCGCTGGGATTCGAACCCAGGTCTCCGGCTTCGAAGGCCATAAGGATATCCTAGCTACCCCACGGGCCCCATTTGATATGTTTAATTAGATATTAAAATAAATCCTGAAGCACTCAAAGGGTCTTCTGGAAGCCTTCTTTCTTCGGGAACACCAATTCATTATCCTTTCTGGAGATCAGCACATCCATTAGGGTGTATACTGCCTTTGTCTTGCCCTTGTCCACAACCTTGTATGGTGTTGAGAAATTGAAGCAGAGCGTGCAATCAGTGGGGTAATCGGTGTGAAAATAACACTTCGAATCCTCAAAAAACATGCACTGCGACTGAAGTGAACCTGAAGTCATACCTGTGGCATCCTCTTACCTATGATCTCACGGCATTTAATAAAGTAAGAGTATCTGTCATCTTCCTTTTCCTTTTGCACTCCTGCGGGTCTCATGTCCATCAGGATCATGGCGGCAAGATGAATGGTCGACTCAGGCATGCTTTCCCTGTCAGCATTTGAAAGTTCATCCATGCAATATTTGATGAGCTGCTCTGTCAATTTTGTATATATGGCTGTGTCCCGTCCAATTTTGAATCCGTCGCCAATTGCCTCTAGGGATTTCTGCTTCTCACCCTTAGTCATCAACTCAAATGCCTGTCCCAGCCTGGCTATGGCGATCCCTGCTGAATCCCCCAGGTTGTCAGCCGTACGGTTCAGTCTTTCAAATGCGGCATGTGCTTTTTCGGTATTATCTTTCAGACTGTAATGGATTCCGGAGAGGAAGTACCACATGGGTAGAAAATCATCTGCTTCTGTAATTTCGGTATCCATTATGGATTCAAGTTCCTTCTGGATGCTTTCGTTTAGCGATGTCTGGACAATTATATACAGTCCTCTGGCAAGTTTTTCTTTCGTGCTGTTCCCGATGGATTTTGATATCTTCAGAAGCTCTTCTGCATACCTGACTCCGCTTGAATAGCTCATCATCTCGAAGGAAGCCATTGTGGCAAACCTGAAGAATGGATAAGAAAGGTTGCTGT